>NZ_JAKNRV010000141.1:0-12811 GCF_023072625.1 Pseudomonas emilianonis | reverse complement strand
CCTGATCCGTGATCGCGGCTGGTCTCCCAGCGGACTGACGCCCTCCGAATGGCCGTGGCTGCTCGGCGCCATTGCGTTCGGCGGCATCCTCGGGCCCGTGGCCCTGATGTTCGGCCTCACCCGCACCTCCGGCGCCACCGCGTCGCTGATGCTCAACCTTGAATCGGTATTGACCGCGTTGATCGCCTGGCTGGTCTTCAGGGAAAACGCAGACCGTCGTATCGTCCTGGGGATGATTGCGATTGTGCTGGGTGGCGTGGCGTTGTCATGGCCCCAAGGCGGCGCCGACAGTCACGATTGGATCGGGCCACTCGCGGTTGCCGTGGCCTGCCTGTGCTGGGGGATTGATAACAACCTGACACGCAAGGTGTCGGCCTCGGACGCGCTGTTTATCGCCGGCGCCAAGGGTTTGATCGCGGGTGTGGTCAATTGCAGCCTGGCACTGTACCTCGGCGCGCAGATCCCTGGCCTCGCGCAGCTCGCGCCGATTTTGCTGGTCGGGTTTCTCGGCTATGGCATCAGCCTGGTGCTGTTTGTGTTGGCGTTACGCGGGCTGGGCAGTGCGCGCACCGGCGCCTATTTTTCTACCGCACCCTTCCTCGGCGCCGCACTGGCCTTGCTGGTGCTGGGCGAGTCGGTGAGCGGCGCGTTCTGGATTGCTTCGGCGCTGATGGCTGCGGGGGTGTGGCTGCACCTGACCGAGCGCCATGCCCACGCACATCAGCATGAGGCGACGGAACACGGGCATCGGCATGTCCACGATGAACATCATCAACATGAACACGCGGTTGAGTGGGACCCGGCAACGCCGCACACGCATGTGCACACCCATAACCCGATCAAGCATAGCCATCCGCATTTTCCGGACATTCATCATCGGCATAGGCATTGAAGGCGTGTCCCGAGACTGGCGGAGGCCCATCAAGCCTGTTCCGCCACCACCCGATTACGACCGTTTTGCTTGGCCTGGTACAAAAGCTGGTCAGCCCTCTCAAGCACAGCGGATATCGAATCGCCACCGGGATGCCATAGCGCGACGCCCAGCGACACGGTGACATGCCCGACCGTCACAATGTTTGCTGCTTCGATCGAGGCACGCAATCGCTCGGCGACATCCGTTGCAGCTTGAAGCGAACTGTTGGGCAATAACAATACGAACTCCTCTCCGCCGACCCGGCAGGGCAAGTCGTTGGACCGTGAGTTCTGCTGCATGAGCTGTGCGATGGCCCTCAGCGTTTCATCACCCACACCATGACCAAACGTATCGTTCACACGCTTGAAATGGTCGATGTCCATGGAAACGACTGCGAACGTTTTGTCGGCGTCCTGCCAGCGCGACAGGATGTCCTGCATCGCTCGACGATTGGCCAGCCCTGTCAGCACATCAGTTTGTGCCTCCTGGTTTAGCTTGCCGATCTTTTCCTGTAGCAGGGTAGCGCCAAGCAGCAGTGCTCTGCGAATCTGCCAGCTTTCGAAATAGCGCGACGGGATTGCGCTGATGCGTTCGTAGCTGTCAGGCGAGTCCAGCCGTTTAGCGCAATCGGCAAGCCTGGACAATGGCGCCGAGATCCGTGCGCCCAACCACCAAATCAACACGATTCCGAACAGCGCCAGGGGCGCGATGCCCTGCGCCACCTTGGCCATGGTGTGTCGCAGAATGGCGTGTATGTTGTCGAGTGGCTGCTGCGAGATCACCCCCCAACCACTGCTGGGCACCCTGGCGAACCCCGCGAGCATGTCCACGCCATTGGCATCCGTCGCCTGCAACGTTCCCGCGTCCTGACTAAGTGCCGCGTCAACGATCAACCCCACTCCAGTGACGTTGCCGATGTGCTCGGGATCGGTGTGATAGATCACCCGGCGAGCGCTGTCGACGAGATAGACATGCGCCCCGTCCTTGCGCACATTGGTGTCCATCAGCGCCTGGAGCGTATTCCTCTGTTCAAGCTGGATACTGCCGCCTATCAGGCCCAGGTACTCTCCTTTCGCGTCGAATATGGGGTGGGAAATAAAGACCACCAGATTACCTGCGATGGACCTGAACGCGTTGCTGATGATCGGCGTGCGAAGGCTGAGAGGCTCCCGGTGTTGCAGCGCCAGCCCATCGAGATGGAGGTTTTCCGGAGCTGAGGCAACGATTGTTCCCCCCGCATCGGCGATCAACACGGAGTTAAAACTGGCGTCTTGCCCAAACAGTCGCTGGACTTCCTCCGCGAGTTCTTGCTTGTCACCAAACGTTTTGCCAATGACGACCGAGCCATATTTCAGTTTATCGAGGTCGGAGTTGAGTACCTGCTCCACACTCCGGGCGATCCGAGAGGCATAGGCCTTGTTCACTTCCAGCGCATTCTCGATCAATTCCTGCTTCTGAATCTTGAACGTCACCCAGAAACTGTTGCCCAGGGTTGCGATGGCCGAAAGCAGTACAAAGATAAGAATCAGAATGCGCAGGTTGAGCTTCGGCTTCGGTCGGGTGGTCATTTTACGCAGTCCGGATGGGCGGAAGAATTGCCAACGATTCGATGCAGGATGAATCCTCCTAGTTTTAGAAGGCACCTGATCGACCAGTTTTGGCCGAAAGCAGCCTGCTTAACCCGCATAGAAACCCATCTGCCAATTCTGAACCCGCCAAACAGTTGTGTCTGAAGGCAGACGGCAAAAAACACCGTCAGTCCCACATTGGGCCTATATGGCCTTTTTCAGCCAAAAAAACCACAAACCCCCGATTTTCTCTAGGAAAATCAGGGGTTTGTGTTTGTAGAATGTGGCGGCAAAGAAGAGACTCGAAACTACCCGCGAGCGCATTTTAGAGACAAGCCCCACGGCTTACAAGGGCTGCAGCCTGGTGGCATGTGTAGAAGTAGTCCCAAGGGTTAAACGCACCGGGTTGCAGAACACGGCCACTCTGGTTTCCGGAGCCCGAAAAAAGGCCCCCGCACCTGGCTTAGATGTGGGGGCCCGTTGAACATAAACGGCGTTATGCGAATTCGGCGTTCTATCTACCGTCAACCGCCGCAATATGCGTCCAGTCCAACGCTGCGGATCACCATCACCGCTGATACCAAGTACGCCCAGCAACCATAGTGCTCAAACTTTGAATCGACTGATCAGTACGCCAAACGACGCCGCCAGTCGCGAAAGTTCGGCGCTCGACGCATTGGTTTGATGTGCGCCCGCCGCTGTTTGCGTGGAAAGATCCTGAATATTGACCAGATTACGATCAACCTCACGAGCAACCTGAGCCTGCTCTTCAGCGGCACTTGCGATCACTAGGTTCTTTTCATTGATGATTGAAACACCCTCGGTGATTCGGTCAAGGGCCTGGCCAGCCTCAATGGACTGCGCCCGCGTATCGGCTGCCAGCTCTTTACTTTTATTCATCGCAAGGACGGCTTCTTCAGCTCCCGAACGAACCTGTTGCATCATCGACTCGATGTCCGCCGTTGATGCCTGGGTCCGATGGGCAAGCGCACGCACTTCATCTGCCACAACAGCGAACCCGCGACCCTGCTCACCCGCCCTGGCTGCTTCGATGGCGGCGTTCAGGGCCAGGAGATTGGTCTGCTCCGCAATGGCCCTGATCACCTCAAGTACTTTTGTGATCTCGTTGACACGGGTTGCAAGCACCTCAACCTTGCCGGTTGAGTTTGAAATCTCATCCGCCATCGTCCCAACAGAGTTAACGGCTCTGCGCACTTGATCACGCCCTTGCACAGCACTAAGGCTGGTTTGCTCAGAGGCTTCAGCGGCGCCTGCCGCATTTCGGGCAACTTCATCCACAGCCGCAGTCATTTCGTTCACTGCCGTTGCCGCTTGCTGAATCTCATCATTCTGCCGCGTCAGGCCGCGTGAGCTTTCCTCCGTGACAGCGTTCAGCTCTTCAGATGCAGAGGCCAGTTGGTCAGCAGCACTGCCAATCTCTTTTACAGTGATCCGCAGATTTTCCTGCATTTTACCCAGCGCACTCAGCAGTACACTGACGTCGTCTCGCCCACTGATTTCAATATGCTGAGAAAGGTCACCCTCCGCCACTTCCTCAGCGCTGCGTATAGCGATAGAAAGCGGTCGCGTAATCGAGCGTGTGATGATCATTCCCAAAGCGATGGCAGCCAAAAAAGCGACCATTACCCCTACGCCCAATATCCAGTAAGCACTCGTAGTGGCGGCCTCTGCCGCGTCTGCAGTCTCACCGCTTTGGCGATAGTTGGATGCAACAATGACTTGAAGGTCATCAATAGCGCCCTTGAAGGTCGGCGAAACCTGCTGCTGGAATAGCTGCGTAGCACCATCAAGGTCGCCCGCCGTCGCCAACGCGATTACTTTATTTGACCCCTGAACATAGGCGGGCCAGTCTTTTTCGAACTGATCACCGGCGACGCGCTCGTCATCGGCAAGAGGCGTTTGGCGGTATTCCTTGAAGAGTCGTTCAACGTCCTTCTGACTCTCGGACATGGATTGCACTGCGGCGTCAAATTTAACCGGATCTGCCTTGGAGTACTTAAATAGCAGAGCAGCATGCACAGCCCTGGAATATGCATAAGCACTCGCGCGCGCATTACCGGTGTTGTAAACAGACACCAGATTGTTGCTTACGATTTCATTCATTGTTGCTTTTAGTGTTGTGATGCCCGAGCGCCCTAAAAGCCCCACTCCCAATGTGATGATGGCACACACCACAAATGCAGAGATCAATCGTGTGGAAAGCTTGATGCTACGTAATGCGTCCATAGGACCCCCGACGAACTCTTAGTTGGCTGCCCCAAGAAGGCTTGGGCATTAACTATATTCGGCAAGATATCCGCTAACTTTAATCGTGGTCTCATTTTTATGAGCCCATACGTTAGCTAGCTAACTAAAGGCTTTAGCCACAATCGGCCACGTGGTGAGCTAAGCATGACCAGTCTGTGGAATAAGAACGCCGCCTGCGTATCCTGCCAGTGTCATCAGCAGGATCTATGGAACGACAATGGAAGCGCTTTTGGTGTTGTTAAGACATAGACCAGTAGTTTTGGGTCGAACTCAACCACTGACTCTACTTTCCGCACCAGAATAGAACGCCAGTCCCATATTGCTCCCATGACGTTACTTTTTGGACGCCAGAAACCACAAACCCCCGACTTTCACTAGGAAAATCAGGGGTTTGTGTTTGCAGAATGTGGCGGTGAAGGAGAGATTCGAAACTACCCGTTTGCAGTTTTCGAAACCAAGGCCCCCGGTTTACAAGGGCTGCAGGCCGGTGGTGCGCGCAGGATCTGTCCCATGGCAGTCCCATGGCTTAAATGCACCAGGTTGCAGAAAACGGTCACGACAGGCGTTTTGAACGATTTATGTTGAGGCATGGGAAAAAGGTAATTTTGGTAATGAGCTGTAAAAAACCGGATAAACCCTAAAAAATCAGTTAGTTGATATGATTTTATAGAGGTAATAATAGCGTAAGTAATAGGTTAGAAAATTACTTTCAGTACTAGTAATGCCAGTGAGCCGCCAAACCCAGTAAAATGGGGGCTTGAACAAAATATTACCTCTCTCGTTACCTAATATTACCCTCCAAGGTAATGGCTGAAAGCCACGCTCTACAAGGGCTCCGGCCCGTTCTGACCTGCCAATTACTAAAATCACCCTTTTCCCACCCCTCGCCTGAAAAAAAGCCGTCCGCCCACCGTTTCGGCGTTTTTTCCATACGCTATTGATTGGGACTGACAGCCTGAAATTGATGGTAATGCTGTGCAATGCCTCAGAGTGCTGGAAACCCCGATAGGCTGGGCCTCACAGTCGGTTTTGCGTAGGGTTCGACAGCAGTTGGTTGACCTCAGATATGAACGGTGCCGAAAACGAAAACACCACCTGCAGCCGGTTTTCACAACCTTAGTCCCCGTAAACTGGACACCTCGCCTGGGTGACCAGTCCCCTGACGCCCCGTGACATATGTGCAAGGCTACTGCACTTTTTTGCAAAGCCTTGCACTCTGTGCAATTGCGAAACATCCCCCAGACCCCGCAGCGGGCTTGGGCGGGAGCCGCGTTTGCAACCCACTCCCCGCTTGCACAAAAAAGGGACACAAAGCCCGTCGGCGGGAGGGGGATAAGTGCTTTTTCGCCTCGTTTTTTTTGCCGGACAAGAGACACGGCTCGGTGTTTCCGACATATGGGAGGGCTAACGTCCTGTTCAGGACAGAAAGTGCTTGATCAAATTTGATGGGTTGACCCATACTTTGAATGTAGCCACAACGTAGCTACGTTTCACCTCAGGGAGTGATATCATGAATGCATTGCTTAAAACCACTGACGTGCGTTGCCGCATTGACGAGGATTTGAAGGAGCGTGCCACTGCTGTGCTCAATGCCTGTGGGCTCAGTCTTAGTGACGCCATGCGTCTTTTCCTCCGCCAGGTTGTGACAACACAGGGATTGCCTTTTGAGGTGCGTGTCCCTTCGGAGAAGACCGCTCGCGCTATGGCGCAAGCGCGTGAAATTCGTCGCCAGTTTGATTCGATCGACGACATGCTAAGGGACGCAGATGGCGAAGCCGGAGAAGAAGCAAAAGCGCGCAGACCTGCCAAAGCAGTGCGCGCAAACATCTGAGTTCAAGAAGTCCTGGGAGCGCTATAAGCGCGCAGGGCTTCGCGATATGAACGAAGTACGTAATGTTATGGTGATGCTGTTTCTTGGACAGCAACTGCCCCCGGAATACTTAGATCATGAACTGAAAGGTGAATGGGCAGGCTTCCGGGAATGCCACATAGGGGGAGACTTTCTCCTGATTTATGATGTAGCCCATGCTGGCTTGGTGACGTTTGTAGACCTCGGCAGTCATGCCGAGTTATTTAAATAATTCAAACACATAGCAGAAATCCGCAGCTTGGCGGGTTTCTGCTATGTGTATATGCGCACAGGTAAGGCCGCGCTGTGGGATCAATTCTTACTTTGCCATTGCTTAATTGCTCCCGGCCTTTAGTTTCTGCCTCATTACAGAGTAAATTTTTTCTCCTACAGTTGGATCACTCAAAAGATTCTGAAGTGATCTCTCCAAAGCCGCTTTGTCCTCACAGTAAAACTCGAAATCTGAGGTACTTATTTGACATGGGTATCCATTAGAGTCAAACTTCCATTTAGCGATTTCACTTGGCGTTTTTGACTCGGACAATGGGTTTACAGCTGCTAAAAACTGGGAAACTGGTTTACTGGCGTCAGCAGTGGTGCTCACCATACCAATAAGATTTGAAAACGGCTGAGCCTTATTATAAATCCCAATCTCTAGTTTTCCTTCGGAAACCTGAGACAGCTGTTCATTCAAGACATCTATTACCGAGTAAATTTCCCGCTTGTTTTGCCCAGCTTGTTTCGCTGCTTCCAGCCCTTTATTAAAGGAAGTAATAAAGTCAACCATTTAGTTCACCCTTTCAATTGTTCCGTAGACCGGAAGGTGGTCGAATTTTGAGCTCGAACTTTTGACCAGTGCAGTATAGAGTGGAATCTCCACTATATGATCACACTCAGTTGCTAGCTTCCACTCCCTGGCTTCTATGAACGCATGTGAAAAAATCACTTGATCAAAGGTATGCCATCGAGTTATCTCGCCAGATTTATAGTAATAGCTTCCAGCAACTGGCTGATCATTTGTAACTTTGCACAGATATTTCCAAAACGGATTGTAAAACAAGTGCTCTCGTCTATGCACCAACTCTACATCTCTAGAGGCCATTACCTGCTGGCTCAGGGAATCATCAAAAGGCTCATCATTGTAATCACCAAGAAGAATCACAAAAGGATTTTTTACATCTTCAGCAATCACATCATTTATAGAGTCTCTCAATCTAATCCCAAATAAATGCCTACTAGCGTCATTTTTTGCACACCACAACCTGCTCGGCCAATGAGAGATAAAAATATGAAATAAAGATTCAGACCCAGCAACAAACAACTCTACCTTCTTGGCAATCTTTAACGTCGCACCGCCCTTTACACTCACAATATCCTTCGTTAAAGAGATAAGTATTTTCTCGCTATTGTAAATATAACAAACATCAAAACTAGATCTTCCGATAGAGGTGATTTCGCTACAGAACACATACCCTTCAAACTTACAAACTTCCGATACATATCGAAAGTCATCTTCCGACATTTCCCCAAGAGCAATAAAATCTGCACCATTAGCTCTAATTAAATACATAATTACAGAGCATGCGACATCTCTTTGTTCGGGTGTTGATCTACTTTTAGCCGACGGGGCCAGACTTGTATTCCACCAAGCAAAAGTAATTTGCTCGTGCGCTGCTGACGTCATTGAACCCCCTACCGTATTTAGACACCTTGACGAACTACGCCTTATTAACGGTTTCAGCGTATACAAGGTCGAAGGGTAGCATATGGCCCTCAAAAGGGACGAAGATGTCGCCATGCCCCCCCCTTTAAAACGTGATTGCCTTTAACTCTACCTCCATACCTTCAACCTGCATCGCAGCGTGACTAAATATGTCTGCATTGATAGGTGGCGGTGTAGACCCATGAGTGTGGCTGGCCAACTCGACGTTCATCTGTTGCACCAGTTCGAGCAAATCGCATAATACCTGCAGCACGTTCACCCCTTCTGATCCCACCCAAGTCTTGGGCGCCACCAGCCGTTGACTGACCCCCGCCACGCTTTTGCGTAGCCCCTTAATCCTTTCATCCATATCTCCGCCCACCGTGGCATTGTGCTTCTGCCCCACCACCAGGTTCAAGTCGCGCCCGGTTGCCTGATGCAGGTCGTCCACCGCCGCCAGGCTTGCAGATCCGCCCGACAGCAGCTTGAGCGCGCCCAGTGCCTCGATCGTCTTGATCCCGCCCACTGACTCGGTGGAATGGTCGTCCACCGTCCTGGTGTGATTCTGGAACGTCTCCGTGTTCCCCATCGCCTCTACTTCCCGCTCGATCGCCTTGTCCCGGATCTTGCCGTCAGTCTGGCGCAGCCAGTTGCCGTCAGCGTCGACACGCTGCTGACAGGCTTCGCTGTGCTGCCACACCTGGCCGATTCAACAAAGATGCCTTCGTGTATGACTCGACGAAAAACGAATACACATGCCCGGCGGGAGAAGCACTGATCTGGCGATTCTCCAGCGTTGAGAAAGGCATGAATATGCACTGCTACTGGAGTTCAAAGTGCCAGAGTTGCACCCTGAAAACCCAGTGCACGCCAAGCACAAATCGTCGAGTAAGGCGCTGGGAACATGAAGCTGTGCTGGAGGAAATGCAACGCCGGCTGAACCAAGCACCGGAGATGATGCGGGTTCGAAAACGGACTGTTGAGCATCCCTTCGGGACGCTCAAACAATGGATGGGAGCAACGCACTTCCTGACTCGAAAACTGAACGGGGTGAGCGCAGAAATGAGCTTGAATGTGCTCGCCTATAACTTGAAGCGGGTGATGAAAATCATCGGCACCGAAGGCTTGTTGAAGGCAATGGCGGCGTAAAAGCCCGGCTTTTACTGCCCCAAAGAGGTGCCAAAGCGCTTCATACGCGCTTTGAAGCGTTACCGGCGCTGATCCTGGTAAATAATCGGAATCGCCACGCCCACGAGCAATGGGCTGAAGCACGCACGATAAGAAAGAGTTTTTACACACTCTGGGCCAATAGCGGACGATGCGGCGGCCCGCTACGCGAAACTTCCAACTGGGATTTGAATCTACGTGCTCACTTGCTTCTGGGGAAAAATACTTTCATCTTTATGAATTTTTTATTACACAAGTTCAGTCAAGGGCCCTAGAAATTGTCTTTCGGTTTTACGAAGCACAACAGTAAGCCACTCCTTCAACCGTCGAGAGACTGTGCCATATGGATGTTTTTGACCCCGCACATCCGAACTCCCATCGATTGACCTCTATTCCGATCCGCGAAAGACATTACCGGGGCGAGAACCCTTATGCTTTGATAGAAGCGGTTATGAAGACCGTCCAAACATTGGACCATTACGGTGCATATCTGCGACACGAATTGCCTATCGAGACCAGGCTGAGCTGCCAAGTATCCAACTACGAAGGAGAAGTCTGCAATGGAGGGCATGAGCAGTTCATAAGCAACAGCGGTTGGTCGCCAGAAGTTCAGGCCGATGTCGATCAGGGGTTGGCAGCCATGGGAGCACTTGCCATCCAGACGCTGTTTCGAGAGGTGGCTCAACGCGTCAATATAGATGCCAAGGAGCTGGAGGCTGTTCGCGCTCGGGGAGGATTCGACCATCGGGACTTTGGCAAGGTCGACAATTGGATTGGCGACAAAGACAGCGAGTTTTACACGCTTAAACGAGAGACCGACTTTGCCGGTATGCATGCAGCGTGGCTGAGGTCGCTCGAATGTATCCAGTCAGTACCCGATCTCGAATGGAAATTCGTCATAGCCGGGGCCATCCAGGCCCAGACACTACGGGAGGCGCGCCTGCATGCAAAAGGACAGCGCGCAAGTGATTTTCTTGCTGATATCCGCAGCCAGGCGCCGCTGATCAAACCGTTTGAAGTCTATGTAGGAGAACTCGGTGCACGTCACAAGATTGCACTGAACGACTTGCCTACACGCAGTTGGCGAACCTGGCCTCAGGGTAGATTGATCTGGAGAGACGTGTTCGAAACTCGGCGACCGAGTATCTGGATTGGATTGCGTTACCAATGTTTTTTAACCGAGTTCATTACAGCTACTAACACACTCGTGCTCTATCGGTTAAAGAATCTCGGCCACGACGACATCGTCGAGATTGTTGGACCAGCAATAGGCCAGATCACTCTGGAACGCTGTGAAGAATAAATTCATGGCGATAGAAAAATGGACATCGCATCGTGACCCAAAAGCCAGAGGTCAATCCTAACTCCAGCGTTCTGAACTACGCACTGCCCTGCGCAAATGCTTGCTGACGTCGCAGGAACTTTCTGTTGTGCAACTGCTGTTTACCTGGTAGCACCCGCGACCGAAACGAGCAGTCAAGTCTTTTGTGTGTTCTTTATCCTGGCGGGGCCTCATCGCGTTGTTCATGGTGATGTCCTTATCGATAATGAGTAAGCATCATACGGCCTTTACTTCTTTCCCATGAGTGGCCGGCTCTGTGGATGACCGCTTTGGGTCGGTTTCAGCCGGTCGCGACAGGCAGAAATCGGCCAGAAGCGGTCACTTCGTATCACTCGAAATACTCGAAATGTCAGAGTCGTATAGAATACGAGCATCGCGAAAACCTTCAGCATTCTCTGCCACCCACATCCACAGTGGAATCATCCGCGCTAGCAGGCCCCGCCCCAGCTCGGATAATTCGTAGTCGACACGTGGCGGCACCTCGTTGTAATCCTCGCGTGTTACCAAGCCGTCTCTTTCCAACTGGCGCAAGCTACGGGTCAACATCCGCTGCGTCACGCCCCTCATGCGCCTGGCTATCTCCGCATGCCGCAGCCGTCCCGCCACACCTAGTGTGTGGACGATTCCCAGCGACCAGCGATTACCAGCATGGGTGAGAACTTCTCGCTTCAGACCATCATCTTCTGCGCTGAGCGCTTCGCACGCAGCTTGCGACTGCCTAATGATTTCTTCGTTATCCATTCGCCCCCCCCAGGATCACTCGTGTACCTACTTATGGGCAGGCTCCAATGGTGACAGGATAACTCTCCCTCACCTTGATCAGCACATTGGAGAAAACTTATGCAAACGCCAAAACCAGTGGAAACCGACAACATTCTGGTGCTGGGGGCCGGTGAGCTCGGTATGTCCGTGCTGCGCGAGCTGGCTAGGACTGCGCCAATCAAGAAGGATGCAGGCGTTCGTATTACGGTGCTTCTGCGTCCACCGGCGGCCGTGATTCAAGACGCGTCTAAAACGCACTCAATTGGAGAACTCCGTGGGCTAGGCATAGACATTTTGCAGGCTGACGTCATTAACGACTCAGTTGAGGAACTCGCCGAGCATTTCTCCCGATTCGACACAATCATCAGTTGCGTAGGTTTCATAGCCGGTGCAGGCACACAGCTCAAACTCACCCGTGCAGTGCTTCAGGGAAGCGTAAGACGCTACGTGCCGTGGCAATTTGGCGTGGACTACGACGTGATTGGCAAAGGCAGTGCGCAGGATTTATTTAATGAGCAACTTGAAGTGCGTGAGCTACTGCGTGCGCAGCGCGCCACCGAATGGATCATCATCTCCACCGGGATGTTTACAAGCTTCTTGTTCGAGCCAGCGTTTGGAGTGGTTGATCTGGCAAAAAATACAGTTCATGCGCTAGGCAGCTGGGATACTCAGGTCACCGTTACTACGCCAGAAGATATAGGGATGCTGACGGCGAAGATTGTGTTCGCCAAGCCTCGCCTCGCCAATCAGGTGGTTTTCGTTGCCGGAGACACCCTGACCTACGCACAGTTGGCGGATGCGGTTGATGCAACACTCAACCGAACGGTATCTCGCATCGAATGGAGCATTCCCAAATTGAAGGACGATCTCAATGCTGCTCCGAATGACCAGCTAAGCAAATACCGAGCCGTGTTCGCTGAAGGTAAAGGAGTCGCTTGGGATAAGAGCCTGACCTTCAACGCTGCAAACGGTATTGATTTGACGACGACGGCAGGTTGGATTGAGCAGAACCTGAAGTGAATGGGGCGGTCTCCCCGAGAGTGAGGTCGTGATTGTGTAAGTCAGCCAAGAGCAGCGTGAGGTCGATAGCTGTCACTCGCGCAGGGCGGCTATCGACCCAGGTTGTGTGAAAACGCGCTAAATACCTCGAAAACTGAGAGTCACAAGGGTTGCCTATGGAATCAGCGGACGGAAGCGCGAATTAGCTTAGTCAGTGACATAGAAGTTCGTAATGCCGTTT
>NZ_JAKNRV010000140.1:0-12852 GCF_023072625.1 Pseudomonas emilianonis | reverse complement strand
CTCGCGCAATTACCTGCGTCATCGTGTATTCCCGCGGCTGACCGAGCGCTGGCCGCAGGCCGTTGCGAGCCTAGCCCGTGCCGCTGAGCATTTGAGCGAAGCCCAAGGCCTGTTGGACGAGTTGGCGGGCATCGACCTGCAAGCCGCCGACCAGCCTTCGCCTTTTCCGTGGCTGCGCTTGCCGTCATTGGCCCTGGCGCCGTTGTGTGAGCTTTCCGACGCGCGGCAACGCAACGCCCTGCGCCATTGGCTGAACCCGCTGACGCGCTTACCCGACAGCGACCACTGGGCCGGCTGGCATTCCCTGCGCGACGCCAAGCTCGATGCGCAACCCCTGTGGCGCCTGGCCGACGGCGATCTGCATCGTTGCGGCGAGCGCATCTGGTGGCTTCCCTCCAGTTGGTCGGAATTTTCCGACGTGTCGGTGAGCTGGCCGCAGCCGCAAAACCCACTAGAGTTACCGGGTAATGGCCAACTCCGATTGATCGGCGAGGTTCCCGACGGCGTGCTGCAGGTTCGCTATCGCCAAGGCGGCGAAATCATCGACATCCCAGGTCGCGGTCGGCGCGATTTGAAGCGCCTGCTCAACGAAAGTGGGCTGCCGGGCTTTGTCCGTGGCAGATTGCCGCTGCTGTATCGGGGCGAGCAATTGCTGGCTGCGCCCAGCCTTGCAGGGCTTTGGAATGTGTCGAATGACGGCTGGCAATTACATTGGATGCCACAGACCTGCGATCAAGGTTTGAGCTGATAGCGCCTTTCCGGTAGACTACGCTCCCTTCTTGATACAACTTCTGTGGATTCGCCTGAATCGCAGCAGTTGCCGATTACCAAGCAGTCTTTGCTGGGCGATTCCAAAAAATGTGTAGCGATCAACGTACCGGTGTTTCATTGCTGGTCTGTCACCACGCGGCGGTTTTTTTGAAAGGTGCACTGTGATTAATGCAGGTGATCGGGGGCTTCGGCCTTCCTTCGCTTTCCCCGGCGGCTCGGACCGCTTTAACGCAGACTTCTAGGGTTTTTCATGACGCGCTACATATTCGTCACGGGCGGTGTTGTTTCTTCATTGGGGAAAGGCATTGCCTCCGCTTCATTGGCGGCCATCCTGGAGGCGCGGGGACTTAAGGTCACCATGCTCAAGCTGGACCCGTACATCAACGTTGACCCGGGCACCATGAGTCCGTTCCAGCACGGTGAAGTGTTCGTCACACACGACGGCGCAGAGACCGACCTGGACCTGGGCCACTACGAGCGGTTCATCCGCACGACCATGACCCAGAACAACAACTTCACCACCGGCCGTGTCTACGAACACGTGCTGCGCAAGGAGCGTCGTGGTGACTACCTGGGGGCAACCATCCAGGTGATCCCGCACATCACCGACGAAATCAAGCGCCGCATCATCAAGGGTGCAGGCGATGCCGACGTGGCGATGGTCGAGATCGGTGGCACCGTGGGTGACATCGAATCCCAACCGTTCCTCGAAGCCATCCGCCAGTTGCGTTTCGAAGTTGGCGCCAAGCGCGCGATGTTGATGCACCTGACACTGGTGCCGTACATCGCCACCGCCGGCGAAACCAAAACCAAGCCAACCCAGCACTCGGTCAAGGAACTGCGCTCCATCGGCCTGCAGCCGGACGTGCTGGTGTGCCGTTCCGATCACCCGATCGATATTTCCTCGCGTCGCAAGATCGCGCAGTTCACCAACGTTGAAGAGCGTGCGGTGATTGCCCTGGAAGACGCCGACACCATCTACAAGATCCCGGGCATCCTGCATTCCCAGGGTCTGGATGATTTTGTGGTCGAGCGTTTCGGCCTGCAATGCGGCGGCGCGGATCTGTCCGAGTGGGAAGCCGTGGTCGACGCCAAGCTCAACCCTGAGCACGAAGTCACCATCGCCATGGTCGGCAAGTACATGGAGCTGTTGGATGCGTACAAGTCGCTGATCGAAGCGATGAGCCACGCCGGTATCAGCAACCGTACCAAGGTCAACCTGCGCTATATCGATTCCGAAGACATCGAGAACCAGGGCACCGCACTGCTCGAAGGCGTTGACGCGATCCTCGTTCCAGGCGGTTTCGGCCTGCGTGGCGTGGAAGGCAAGATCACCGCCGTGCAGTACGCTCGTGAGCACAAGGTGCCGTACCTGGGGATCTGCCTGGGCATGCAAGTGGCCGTTATCGAGTTCGCCCGTAACGTGCTGGGCTGGAAAGACGCCAACTCCACCGAGTTCGATCATTCCAGCGGCCATCCGGTCGTAGGCCTGATCACCGAGTGGGAAGACGCCACCGGCGCCGTTGAAACCCGTACCGAATCGTCCGACCTGGGCGGCACCATGCGCCTCGGCGCGCAAGACTGCCTGCTGGAGACGGGTTCGCTGGTTCACGACTGCTACGGCAAGGACGTGATCGTCGAGCGTCACCGTCACCGCTACGAAGTGAACAACAACCTGCTGCCGCAGATCAAAGCAGCCGGCCTGAAAGTCTCCGGCCGCTCGGGCGATGGCAAACTGGTCGAAGTGGTCGAGGCGCCGGATCATCCGTGGTTCGTGGCGTGCCAGTTCCACCCTGAGTTCACCTCGACGCCACGCGACGGTCACCCGTTGTTCAGCGGTTTCGTTAAAGCAGCACTGACGCAACATCAGAAGAAGGCGTGAACCTGATGGCCCAGAAGATCATTCGCGTAGGCGACATCGAGATTGCCAACGACAAGCCAATGGTGCTGTTCGGCGGCATGAACGTGCTGGAAAGCCGCGACATGGCGATGCAGGTCTGTGAAGAGTACGTGAAGGTTACCCAGAAACTGGGTATCCCTTATGTGTTCAAGGCCAGCTTCGACAAGGCCAACCGTTCGTCCGTGACCTCCTATCGCGGCCCGGGCCTTGAAGAAGGCATGCGGATCTTCCAGGACATCAAGCAAGCCTTCGGCGTGCCGATCATCACCGACGTCCACGAGCCTGAACAGGCTGCCGTGGTCGCCGAGGTGTGTGACATCATCCAGTTGCCGGCCTTCCTGTCGCGCCAGACCGACCTCGTGGTCGCCATGGCCAAGACCGGCGCGGTGATCAATATCAAGAAAGCCCAGTTCCTCGCGCCCCAGGAAATGAAACACATCCTGAACAAGTGCGTGGAAGCGGGTAACGACCAGTTGATCCTCTGCGAGCGCGGTTCGAGCTTCGGCTACAACAACCTCGTGGTGGACATGCTCGGTTTCGGCATCATGAAACAGTTCGAATACCCGGTGTTCTTCGACGTGACCCACGCGCTGCAAATGCCGGGTGGTCGCGCCGATTCCGCTGGCGGGCGCCGTGCCCAGGTATTGGACCTGGCCAAGGCGGGCATCAGCCAGTCCCTGGCTGGCCTGTTCCTGGAAGCTCACCCGGACCCGGATAACGCCAAATGCGACGGTCCTTGCGCCCTGCGCCTGGACAAACTGGAGCCATTCCTGGCCCAGCTCAAGCAATTGGACGAACTGGTCAAGAGTTTTCCGACGGTAGAGACCGCGTAAGCGCCATTTCTCCGGTAAAGTATCCCACGCTAAATGCTCAGGCCCTGGGGCCTGAGCCTTGTCGTCTGCAAGTCTGCCCCGTTGTTCCCCCCTTGCGGTCGATCAAAAGATTTCCTTCAGCTGCGTCGTTTTCGTCAACTTTGGAGTGTTTACAACAATGGCAAAAATCGTCGACATCAAAGGTCGTGAAGTTCTCGACTCCCGTGGCAACCCCACCGTCGAAGCCGACGTGCTTCTCGATAACGGCATCATCGGCAGCGCCTGCGCGCCGTCCGGTGCTTCCACAGGTTCGCGCGAAGCGCTGGAACTGCGTGATGGCGACAAGAGCCGTTACCTGGGCAAGGGTGTCCTCAAGGCGGTAGCCAACATCAACGGTCCGATTCGTGACCTGTTGCTGGGCACAGACCCGCTGGACCAGAAAGCCCTGGACCACGCGATGATCAAGCTCGACGGCACTGAAAACAAAGGCAGCCTGGGCGCCAACGCCATCCTCGCCGTGTCCCTGGCCGCCGCCAAGGCCGCCGCCCAGGACCAGGACCTGCCGCTGTACGCGCACATCGCCAACCTCAACGGCACGCCGGGTGTGTACTCGATGCCGGTACCGATGATGAACATCATCAACGGTGGCGAGCACGCCGATAACAACGTCGACATCCAGGAATTCATGGTGCAGCCGGTTGGCGCCAAGACCTTCTCCGAAGGCCTGCGCATGGGCACCGAGATTTTCCATCACCTCAAGGCTGTCCTGAAGGCCCGTGGCCTGAGCACTGCAGTGGGTGACGAAGGTGGCTTCGCGCCGAACCTGGCGTCCAACGAAGATGCACTGAAAGTGATCTCCGAAGCCGTGGCCAACGCCGGCTACACCCTGGGCACCGACGTGACCCTGGCACTGGACTGCGCTGCCAGCGAATTCTACGAAGACGGTAAGTACAACCTGTCCGGCGAAGGCCAGGTGTTCAACTCCGAAGGGTTTGCCGAGTACCTCAAGGGTCTGACTCAGCGCTATCCGATCATCTCGATCGAAGACGGCCTGGACGAGTCCGACTGGGACGGCTGGAAAATTCTCACCGACAAGCTCGGCGAGAAGGTCCAACTGGTCGGCGACGATCTGTTCGTGACCAACACCAAGATCCTGAAAGAAGGCATCGACAAGAAGATCGCCAACTCGATCCTGATCAAGTTCAACCAGATCGGTACCCTGACCGAAACCCTGGAAGCCATCCAGATGGCCAAGGCTGCGGGCTACACCGCCGTGATCTCGCACCGCTCCGGCGAAACCGAAGACTCGACCATTGCCGACCTGGCCGTGGGCACGTCGGCGGGCCAGATCAAGACCGGCTCGCTGTGCCGTTCCGATCGCGTATCCAAGTACAACCAATTGCTTCGTATCGAAGAGCAACTGGGCGGTAAAGCCAAGTACAACGGTCGCGGCGAGTTTCGCGGCTGATCAGTAAATGGTAAAAAGTCGGCGGATTGTGTCGGAAAAATCACGAGAGTGTGAAATTCGACGCTAATCTGATGGCGATCAAGCACAAGCCTGGGTCTTCCAGGCTTCGTGCTATCAGCTACTTTAAAAGTTTTGCATGGCTGTCTTTTTTCACTGGATACCCGATATTCGATGCGCAGTCCCAACTGGTTGTTCCTCGTCTTGCTCTTGTTGCTGGCTGGCCTGCAGTACCGCCTATGGGTGGGTAATGGCAGCGTTGCGCAGGTAGAAGACCTGACCCAGCAAATTGCCGACCAGCACGCCGAAAACGAACGCCTGCTGGAGCGCAATCGTGTCCTCGATGCCGAGGTGCTTGAGCTGAAAAAAGGTACGGAGACCGTCGAAGAGCGGGCTCGTCATGAATTGGGCATGGTCAAGGAGGGCGAAACCCTCTACCAGTTGGCCCAATGAGTCACTGTTTGCCGGCCTTCTGGGCCGTGATTCCTGCCGCGGGCGTCGGTGCCCGTATGGCTGCGGACCGTCCCAAGCAATACTTGCAACTGGGCGGGCGCACTATTCTCGAACACAGCCTTGGCTGTTTTCTCGACCACCCCTCGCTCAAGGGCCTGGTGGTCAGTCTTGCTGTTGATGACCCTTACTGGCCCAACCTGGCGTGTGCCACTGACCCGCGTATTCAGCGGGCGGACGGTGGTTTGGAACGTTCGGGTTCGGTGCTCAATGCGCTGCTGCAGCTCAATGCACTGGGCGCCAGCGATGATGACTGGGTGTTGGTACACGATGCCGCGCGGCCCAACCTGAGTCGTGATGACCTCGACAAGTTGCTCGCCGAACTGGCGGATGACCCCGTGGGTGGCTTGCTGGCGGTGCCGGCCCGCGACACCCTCAAGCGCGTCGACAAGCACGGGCGCGTGGTCGAAACCGTCGACCGCAGCCTGATCTGGCAAGCGTACACGCCGCAGATGTTCCGCCTGGGCGCGTTGCATCGTGCGTTGGCCGACAGCCTGGTGGCCGATGCGGTGATCACCGACGAAGCCTCGGCCATGGAATGGTCCGGCCAGGCGCCGCGTCTGATTGAAGGGCGCTCGGACAATATCAAGGTGACCCGGCCTGAAGACCTGGAGTGGCTGCGGTTGCGCTGGGCTAACCGGCGGTAGTCAGTTGCACCGAGTTGACGCTTTCGCGGGCAAGCCCGCTCCCACATTCGATCGCGTTTATCCTGTAGGAGCACGGTCGAATGTGGGAGGGGGCTTGCTCCCGATCGCGGTGGGTCTAAACACTGATTAATCAACGGCTGTACTCCGGCCGCTCGGCCAATCCCTCCTTCAAGAAATCCACCAGCTTTCTAACCTTCGGCGACAAATGCCGCTGCTGCGGATACAACGCCCACACCGCCGTATTCGGCGGCTGATGCGCCTCCAGTAACGACACCAGCGCGCCACTGTGCAAATGCTCCAGCACGTAATAGTCCGGCAGCTGGCACAAGCCCACCCCTTGTAACGCCGCGTCCAATACCGCTTGCCCACTGTTGCAGCGCCAGTTGCCTTGCACCCGTTGGGAAAACTCGCGCCCATCCTGGGCCAGTTGCCAGATGTCCGAGCTGCCGACCAGGCAGTTATGCCGACTCAATTCCGACAAACTATGTGGCCGCCCATACCGCGCCAAGTAGGACGGCGACGCGCACAAGTACATGCGTCGCGGCGCCAGGCGGCTGGCGACCATGCGTGAGTCTTGCAGGCGCCCCAGGCGTATCGCCAGGTCGAGGCCTTCGTGTACCAAATCCAACTGGCGATTGCTCAGCTCGATATCCACCCGCAGTTGCGGGTAAAGCCCCATGAACCGCGTCACCAGTGGCACGATAAACCGCTCGCCATACGCCACGGCGCAGGTCATGCGCAGCATGCCTTTGGGCTCGCTGGCGAGGTCGCCGACGGCGCGCAGGGCTTCTTCGCGGCCATCCTGCAGGCGCTGGCAGTGTTGCAGAAAGGTCTGCCCGGCTTCGGTCAGGGTCACCTTGCGCGTACTGCGATACAGCAAACGCGTTTGCAGCCGTTCTTCCAGGCGTGCCACCTGTCGGCTGATGTGGGACGAAGACACCCCAAGGCGTTCCGCCGCCGCAGTGAATTGGCTGCATTCAGCGACGGCGACGAACTCATCGATGCCTTCCCAGCGGTTTTCCAGCATGGCGATTATCCCTGTACAGCAATAAAGTTTTGCTTTTGCCTGGATTATTAATCAGTCAGCCATGTTTTACACTCACCGTCTCAGTTTTTAACTCCCTGGAGAAACCCGGATGATCAAGTCCCGCGCGGCTGTAGCCTTCGAAGCCAAGAAGCCCCTTGAGATCGTTGAAGTGGATGTCGCCATGCCCAAGGCCGGCGAAGTGCTGTTGCGCGTGGTAGCGTCCGGCGTGTGCCATACCGACGCCTACACCTTGTCGGGCGCCGACCCGGAAGGCATCTTCCCGTCGATTCTCGGCCATGAAGGCGGTGCCGTGGTTGAAGCGATCGGCGAGGGCGTGACTTCGGTTGCCGTCGGCGACCATGTGATCCCGCTGTACACCCCGGAATGCGGCAAGTGCAAATTCTGTCTGTCGGGCAAGACCAACCTGTGCCAGGCCATTCGTGCCACTCAGGGGAAAGGCCTGATGCCGGACGGCACCACGCGTTTCTCCTACAAGGGTCAGCCGATTTTCCACTACATGGGCACCTCGACCTTTTCCGAGTACAC
The DNA here is from genome assembly GCF_023072625.1 of Pseudomonas emilianonis. NCBI lineage: Bacteria > Pseudomonadati > Pseudomonadota > Gammaproteobacteria > Pseudomonadales > Pseudomonadaceae > Pseudomonas > Pseudomonas emilianonis. Next base: position 5,174 of record NZ_JAKNRV010000140.1, on the reverse strand, counting down.
CGTGCTGCCGGAAATTTCCGTGGCGAAGATTCCTAAAGACGCACCGCTGGAAAAAGTCTGCCTGCTGGGATGTGGCGTCACCACCGGTATCGGTGCGGTGATCAACACCGCCAAGGTCAAGCCCGGCGACACTGTCGCCATCTTCGGCCTCGGCGGTATCGGCCTGTCGGCAGTGATCGGTGCGGTAAAAGCCAAGGCCGGTCGCATCATCGCCATCGACATCAACCCAGCCAAGTTCGAAATTGCCAAGCAACTGGGCGCCACCGACTGCATCAACCCGAAAGACTACGACCGTCCGATCCAGGACGTGATTGTCGATTTGACTGACGGCGGTGTGGACTTTTCCTTCGAGTGCATCGGCAACGTGCAACTGATGCGCGCCGCCCTTGAATGCTGTCACAAAGGCTGGGGCGAATCGGTGATCATCGGCGTTGCCGGCGCCGGCCAGGAAATTTCCACCCGTCCATTCCAACTGGTGACCGGCCGCGTCTGGCGCGGTTCGGCCTTCGGCGGCGTGCGTGGTCGGACTGAATTGCCCAGCTACGTGGAAATGGCCCAGAGCGGCGAGATCCCGTTGGACACCTTCATCACCCACACCATGGGCCTGGAAGACATCAACAAAGCGTTTGAGCTGATGCATGAAGGCAAGAGCATTCGTACCGTCATCCACTTCTGAGGTCGGCCATGAGTCTGGAAAACCTGTCGTGCCAGAAGAGCTTCGGCGGCTGGCATAAACGCTACAAGCATCATTCCGACGTGCTCGGTTGCGACATGACCTTCGCCGTCTACCTGCCGCCGCAAGCGGAGCAGGGCGGCAAGCTGCCGGTGGTGTACTGGCTGTCCGGGTTGACCTGCACCGATGAAAACTTCATGCAGAAAGCCGGCGCCCAGCGCATGGCGGCCGAACTGGGGCTGATCATTGTCGCGCCGGACACTAGCCCCCGTGGCCCCGGTGTGCCGGGCGATCCGGACAACGCCTGGGATTTCGGTCTTGGGGCCGGTTTCTATCTGAATGCCACCCAGGAACCCTGGGCCAAGCATTATCGGATGCATGACTACGTGGTGCAGGAATTGCCGGCGTTGGTTGAAGCGCATTTCCCTGCTTCGGATAAACGCGGTATCAGCGGCCACTCCATGGGCGGTCACGGTGCGCTGGTGTGCGCGTTGCGCAACCCCGGGCGTTACCTATCGGTGTCGGCGTTTTCGCCGATCAACAACCCGATGGATTGCCCATGGGGCCAGAAAGCCTTCTCCCGTTACCTGGGCGAAGAACGCTCGAAGTGGCGCGAGTGGGACGCATGCGTGCTGATCAGCGAAGCCTCGGAAAAACTGCCATTGCTGGTGGATCAGGGCGACCGCGACGACTTCCTCGCGGTGCAGCTCAAGCCCGAAGCCTTGCAGCAAGCGGCGAAAGCGGCCAATCACCCGCTCGAACTGCGCCTGCAACCCGGCTACGACCACAGCTACTTCTTTATCGCCAGCTTCATCGAAGACCATTTGCGACATCACGGTCGTGCTTTGCTCGGTTAATATGCGACAAAAGTAGGTAGAATCACGCCCTGAATTAAATCGGGGCGTTTTTTTATGCGTATTGGCCACGGCTACGATGTGCACCGTTTCGCTGAAGGCGATTTCATCACTTTGGGCGGTGTGCGCATTGCGCACCACCATGGGTTGCTGGCTCATTCCGACGGCGATGTCGTGTTGCACGCCTTGAGCGACGCCTTGCTCGGCGCAGCGGCGCTCGGCGATATCGGCAAGCACTTTCCGGACACCGACCCGACCTTCAAGGGCGCGGACAGCCGCGTATTGCTACGTCATGTGGTCGGACTGATCCACGCCAAAGGCTGGAAGGTCGGCAACGTCGATAACACCATCGTGGCCCAGGCGCCGAAAATGGCCCCCCACATCGAGTCGATGCGCGCGCTCATCGCTGCGGATCTGCACATTGAATTGGATCAAGTGAACGTGAAAGCCACCACCACCGAAAAGCTCGGGTTTACCGGTCGTGAAGAGGGCATCGCGGTGCACTCCGTCGCCTTGTTGCTGCGCGCATGAACGACCAGCAACTGTTGGGCCCGCGGGCCTATGGCGAGGCGTTGGGCAGCGCCGTATTGAAGGCTACCGCTGAAGATTTCCAGGTCGATGAAGTGCTCGATATCCCGCTGACCGGCGAGGGTGAGCACCTGTGGCTGTGGGTGGAAAAGCGTGGCCTCAACACTGAAGAGGCCGCCCGCCGGATCGCCAAGGCCGCCGGCGTGCCGTTGCGCACCGTCAGTTATGCCGGGCTCAAGGATCGCCAGGCGTTGACCCGCCAGTGGTTCAGTGTGCAACTGCCGGGCAAGGCTGATCCGGACCTGAGCGGCGCGGAAAACGACACCCTCAAGATCCTCAAGACCGGCCGTCACAAGCGCAAGCTGCAACGGGGTGCCCATTCGGCCAACGGCTTTACCTTGCGCCTGACGCAACTGGCGGGGGATCACGCGGCCATTGATGCACGCCTGCAACTGATCGCCCAGCACGGCATTCCCAATTATTTCGGCACCCAGCGTTTTGGCCACAACGGCGGCAATGTGGTGGATGCGCGTGAGTGGGCGGCCCGCAAGGCCTTGCCGGAGCAGCGCAATGTGCGTTCGCGGTTGCTGTCGACGGCGCGCAGTTTCCTCTTCAACAAAGTGTTGGCAGCGCGTGTCGCGGACGGTTCCTGGCAGCGTGCCCAGGTCGGCGATCTTCTGGCCTTCACCGACAGTCGCAGTTTTTTTCCGGCGGGGGAGGCTGAATGCAGCGACCCGCGCCTGGCGATCCTGGACCTGCACCCCACCGGGCCGCAGTGGGGCGAAGGCGATTCGCCGGCTACCGGTGCAACCCATGCACTGGAGCAGGCGGTTGCCGCCAGTGAAGCCGACCTGCGCGATTGGCTGGTGAATGCCGGCATGAGCCAGGAGCGTCGCATTCTGCGACTGCCCATTGGCGGGTTGACGTGGCATTATCCCGGGCCTGACATTCTGCAATTGGAATTCGTCCTGCCGGCCGGATGCTTCGCCACTGTCTTGGTGCGCGAGCTTGTTGATCTGGTGCCGGTGGGGCAGACGGACAGCCCATGCGTATTCTGATATCAAATGACGACGGTGCCACCGCACCTGGCCTCGCCGCGCTTCATGCTGCGCTGGCGGATTACGCCGAGTGCGTGGTGGTTGCCCCCGACCAGGACAAGAGCGGCGCCAGCAGTTCGCTGACGCTCGACCGTCCGCTGCACGTGCACGTTCTGGCCAATGGCTTTATCAGCGTGAACGGCACCCCCACCGACTGCGTACACCTGGCGATCAACAGTTTGTTGGATCAGGAGCCGGATCTGGTGGTGTCGGGCATCAACCTTGGCGCCAACCTGGGAGATGACGTGCTGTATTCCGGCACCGTGGCGGCAGCCCTTGAAGGGCGATTCCTAGGCCGGACCTCGTTCGCCTTCTCGTTGGCCTCGCGCCAATTGGATAACCTGCCGACTGCCGCCTATTTCGCGCGCAAGCTGGTGGAAGCCCACGGTTCCCTCGATCTGCCGCCCCGGACGGTGCTTAACGTCAATATCCCCAATTTGCCCATCGAGCATATTCGCGGCATCCAGCTCACGCGCCTGGGCCATCGCGCCCGTGCGGCGGCGCCGTTGAAGGTGGTCGACCCACGTGGCAAGGAAGGTTATTGGATTGCCGCCGCAGGCGATGCCGAAGACGGCGGCCCGGGCACCGACTTTCATGCGGTGATGCAAGGCTATGTCTCGATTACCCCGTTGCAACTCGATCGCACCTTCAGTGATGCCTTCAGTAGTCTCGATGGCTGGCTGGAGGGCTTGCGCTGATGGCTCGTGAACAAGACGACCTGCTGCGTCGCGGTATAGGGATGACTTCCCAACGTACCCGCGAGCGTCTGATCCAGCGCCTGTACGAAGAGGGCCTGTCCAATGCCCAGGTGTTGGAAGTGATCCGGCGCACGCCTCGGCACCTGTTTGTCGATGAGGCCCTGGCCCATCGCGCCTATGAAGACACGGCGTTGCCGATCGGGCATAACCAGACCATTTCCCAGCCGTACATGGTAGCGCGCATGAGCGAACTGCTGCTGGAGGCGGGCCCGTTGGACAAGGTGCTGGAGATCGGCACCGGTTCGGGTTACCAGACTGCCGTGCTGTCGCAACTGGTGGAGCGTGTGTTCTCGGTGGAGCGCATCAAGGTGCTGCAGGATCGCGCCAAGGAACGTCTGGTGGAACTGAACCTGCGCAACGTGGTGTTCCGCTGGGGCGATGGCTGGGAAGGCTGGCCGGCGCTGGCGCCATACAACGGCATCATCGTCACCGCGGTCGCCACCGATGTGCCGCAGGCGTTGCTCGATCAACTGGCCCCTGGCGGCCGGCTGGTGATCCCGGTGGGTTCCGGTGAAGTGCAACAATTGATGCTCATTATCCGTGAAGAGGAAGGCTTTTCGCGGCATGTGCTCGGCGCTGTGCGTTTCGTGCCGTTGCTCAATGGCCCGCTCGCCTGATCATTTATTCGCGCGCAGTGAATTCTGTTGGCGGGGATGTGTCTTACGGCGGGGTCTATAGAGTCAACATGATTCGTCGTTGGTTTTAAACGCGATGAATTTTTCGTTTCAGTCGTGTGCCAGTAAAAAGCCAATGCCCAGTTATACTTACGACATATTTCAAGCCTGATACAGGCATTCATGTTCAGCCACCACAAAGGGAGCGGCGGGTGAGTCTCACAGGTCTTGCGCAGCGTATGAGTAAAACAAGCTTTCAGCGACTGGTGCTTGGCCTTGTCTTGAGTTCCTTATTGGCAGCTTGTTCGAGCACGCCTTCCGGGGGCGCGAGGGTGGTTGACCGCACCAACGCAGCACCGCAAAAACCGACCGTGACCACGGGGCAATATGTGGTGCGTAAGGGCGATACGATGTTTTCGATCGCCTTCCGTTATGGCTGGGACTACAAGGCACTCGCCGCACGTAACAATATTCCTGCGCCCTACACGATACATCCAGGTCAGACCATTCGCTTCGATGGACGCACCGGTTCAACGCCGACGGCAGTTGTGACAAACACCGGATCTTCGCCCTCGTCTTCGAGCAAAACCACGATCATCACGCGGCCTGCGGGCACCGCCGCGCCTGCGGTTGCGAGCAAGCCGGCAGCC
>NZ_JAKNRV010000013.1:0-37743 GCF_023072625.1 Pseudomonas emilianonis | reverse complement strand
GCACCAGCTCATCCTGGGCGCGGCGCAGGGTTTCTTCGGCCTGGCGGCGCTCGCGAATCTGCCCCTTGAGGCGCTCGTTGCTGGCGCGCAGGTCGGCGGTGCGTTCGGCAATCCGGCGCTCCAACTGGCTATTGGCTTCCTGCAAGGCTTCCCGGGCGGCGAGGCGGGTGGCGATGACTTTGCGTCGTTCGTTCCAGGCAATCAGCAGGAACGCCACCAGGCCAAAGGCGACGGCCACCAGGATGCCCTGGTTGATCGCCGCCCGGCGCAGGTCGTTGAGCGGGGTGAGCAGGGTGAAATTCCACGGTGTGTCGCTCAGGGGCCGGGTCTGCGCCAGGTAGCTGACTTCGTGCTCGTCGGCCACCACTTCGCTGTTGGCCGGAAAGGTCAGTTTTTCCGTACCCTCGTTGAGGCGCTCGCGGGCCAGGGGCTCCAGCTCGTTCAGCGTCGCCCAGTAATATTGCAGGCTGTGTGCCAGGCGGTCCTTGGTCTCGTCGCTCAGGGGGCGCACGGCTTTGAGGCGGCGGGCCGGGTCGCTGGAGAGGATGATGATGCCATTCTCGTCGCTGACAAACGCTTCGAGACGCGCGCGTTTCCAGCGATCTTCCAGGGCTTCGAGGCGGACCTTGACCACGGCGACGCCGATGATCTTGCCGTGTTCTTCCAGGCCATGGGCCAGGTAGTAGCCGGGTTCGCCGTTGGTGCTGCCGATGCCATAGAACCGCCCGGGCTGGCCGCGCACGGCGTTTTGGAAATAGGCGCGGAAGGACAGGTCTTCACCCTGGTAACTGTCGGCATCGCGCCAGTTACTGGTGGCCAGCACACGGCCGGTGGTATCCATCACATAGATGGCCCGACTGCGGCTGCGCCGGTTCAGGCCTTCGAGGTAGTCGTTGACGGTTTTGCGGGTGTCCTGGTTCGGCTCGGCCAGCAGCGCGGAGACGCTGGATTCCAGTTCCAGCAGGCTGGGCAGGTAGGTGTATTTGCTCAGCTCGCTTTCGACGGTGCGGGCATGCAGCTCCAACTGGCGTTCGCCGGTATCGCTGAGGGTGCGGATGCCATAGTACTCACTGATCCAGAAGCCGATGTAACCCAAGCCGATCATCAGGGCGATGGTCAACGGCGGCAGGAACAGTTGGCGAATCAGACGAGGCTTCACGGCAAGTGATGGCGGCGCGGCGCGATAGAGGTTGGGGTCGCATTTCATCACAGATGCCTTGGGTCAACCAGAGCTTGCCAACTCGCTCGGCCCAGTGTGGGAGGGAGCAAGCCCTCTCCCACATTGAACCGGTTTCTACAGTGCAAGCTAGGTAGTGCTTAGTGCTGCAGGATTTTCTCGAGGAAGTGCTGCGCGCGTTCGGAGCGGGCGCTGATGTCGCCGAAGAACTCTTCTTTCGGGCAGTCCTCGATGATCTTGCCGGCGTCCATGAAGATCACGCGGTCGGCCACTTTGCGGGCGAAGCCCATTTCGTGGGTCACGCACATCATGGTCATGCCTTCCTGGGCCAGTTGCACCATCACGTCCAGCACTTCGTTGACCATTTCCGGGTCGAGGGCCGAGGTCGGTTCGTCGAACAGCATGACGATCGGGTCCATGGCCAGGGCGCGGGCAATCGCCACACGTTGCTGCTGGCCACCGGAAAGCTGGCCAGGGTGCTTGTGGGCGTGCGCCGACAGGCCGACGCGTTCAAGCAGTTGCAGGCCCTTTTTGGTGGCTTCTTCCTTGCTGCGGCCGAGCACCTTGATCTGCGCGATGGTCAGGTTTTCGGTGATGGTCAGGTGCGGGAACAGCTCGAAGTGCTGGAACACCATGCCGACGCGCGAACGCAGTTTCGGCAGGTTGGTCTTCGGGTCGGCGATGGACGTCCCGTCGACGATCACGTCGCCTTTCTGGAACGGTTCCAGCGCGTTGACGCACTTGATCAGGGTGGATTTACCCGAACCAGACGGCCCGCACACCACGATCACTTCGCCTTTTTTAACCTCGGTGCTGCAATCGGTCAGCACCTGGAAGTCGCCATACCACTTGTTGATGTTCTTGATAGAGATCATACGGCAAACCTTTTTTGCAGACGCTTGACCAGCAGCGAGGCGGAAAAGCTGATGATGAAGTAGACGACACCGGCGAAGATCAGGAACTCATTGGAGCGGCCGATGATGTCGCCGTTGGAGCGGGCGGAGTTGAGGAAGTCCACCAGGCCCACGGTGTAGACCAGCGAGGTGTCCTGGAACAGGATGATGCTCTGTTGCAGCAGCAACGGGGTCATCTTGCGGAACGCCTGGGGCAGGATGATCAGACGCATGGTCTGGCCATACGTCATGCCCATCGCCTGTGCGGCTGCCATCTGGCCCTTGGGGATCGACTGCACGCCGGCCCGCACGATTTCACAGAAGTACGCGGCCTCGAACATCATGAAGGCCACGACGCAGGAAGTGAACGCACCGATTGGCGTGTCTTCGCCGGTGATCCAGCGCAGCACGAAGGGCACCGCCAGGTAGAACCAGGTGATGACCAGCAGCAACGGAATCGAGCGGAAGTAGTTCACGTAGGCGCCGGCCAGGCGCGATAGCAGCTTGCTGGACGACAGGCGCATCAACGCCAGGGCTGTGCCGAGAGCAATACCGCCGACCACGCCCATGACCATCAACTGCAAGGTCATGATCATGCCGTTCCACAGGCCGGGGATCGCGGGGATGATGCCGCTGAAATCGAGTTCCATTATTTACCCCCCACGGAGATCAGGCCGGGCACGGCGACTTTCTTCTCGACCAGGCGCATCAGCAACATCAAGCTCATGTTCAGGGTGAAGTAGATCAGCGTGGCCAGGGTGAAGGCTTCAAACAGGTTGGCCGAGAACTCGGCGGTCTGCTTGGTTTGCGCCAGCAATTCCATCAGGCCGATCAAGGACGCCACGGAGGAGTTCTTGAACACGTTGAGGAATTCCGAGGTAAGCGGCGGAATGATGATCCGGTAGGCCTGGGGCAGCAGCACGTTCCAGTAGATCTGCGGCAGCTTGAAACCCATGGCGCGAGCGGCGGCTTCCTGGCCACGCGGCAGCGCCTGGATGCCGGTGCGTACTTGCTCGCAGACACGGGCGGCGGTGAACAGGCCCAGGCACACCACAACGCTCAGGTAGGCCGAGGTGGTCGGGTTCAGGTCTTGCTTGTACCAGTCCTGCAGGTTTTGCGGCAGCAGGTCGGGTATCAGGAAGTACCAGATGAACAGTTGCACCAGCAGCGGCACGTTACGAAACAGTTCCACGTAGCAGGTCGCGATGCCTGATACGAGGCGGTTTGGCACGGTGCGCATGACCCCCAGAATGGAGCCCAGCAGCAAGGCGATAATCCATGCCACGACGGCGATGGCAATGGTCCAGCCCAGGCCGGCGATGTACCAGTCGAGATAAGTCTCGCTGCCAACGCCAGTGGACTTGAAGAACACGCCCCAGTCCCAGTTGTAATTCATTAGGGTCTCCCCTCGAGATCGATCGATGTACAAGCACCCGCTTGGGGAAAATCCATTCCCGCCCGACGGTGAACGCCAGGCACACGCGATCGGCTCGAAAACCGCCCGGTCGAGTGTTCCAAAATAAAGCCAGCAGGTAGTAACAGACGCCTGAGGGAGGGTTGGCTCCCTCAGGAGATAAGGTTAGCCAGGAATCAGATTTTTACGTCAGGAGCTGGCTTGTCGGTTGGGTTCTTGATCAGTGCCTTGACCTTGTCGCTCATTGGGAAGCTCAGGTTCAGGCCTTTTGGTGGGATCGGGCTTTCGAACCACTTGCTGTAGATCTTGTTGATTTCGCCGGATTTGTACAGGCCAACGATGGCGTCATCCACGGCTTTCTTGAACGCAGGATCTTCTTTGCGAACCATGCAGGCGTAGGCTTCGAAGGACTGCGGAGTGCCGGTAATGACCCAGTCGTCGGGCTTCTTGGCCTTGGCTTCTTCACCCGCCAGCAGGGCGTCGTCCATCATGAAGGCAACGGCACGGCCGCTTTCCAGCATCTGGAAGGATTCGCCGTGGTCTTTGGCGGAGATGACGTTCATGCCCATCTGCTTGTCGGCGTTCATCGCCTTGATGATGCGCTCGGACGTGGTGCCGGCGGTGGTCACGACGTTCTTGCCTTTCAGGTCGGCGAAGTCGCTATAGGACGGCTTGCCATCCTTGTCTTTCTTGACCAGCAGGCGGGTGCCGATTTCGAAGATGTTGGTGGTGAACGCGACTTGCTGGGCGCGTTCGGCGTTGTTGGTGGTGGAACCGCACTCAATGTCCACGGTGCCGTTCTGCACCAGCGGGATACGGGTCTGCGAAGTGACCAGGTTGTACTTGGCCTGCAGTTGGGGTTTGTTCAGGTCTTTTTTCAGGGCTTCGACGATAGCCAGCTGAATGTCGTGGGAGTAGCCCACCGGTTTGCCCGAACCATCCGCGATGTAGGAAAACGGAATGGAGCTGTCGCGGTGCCCGAGGGTGATGGTGCCGGAGTCGTTGATTTTCTTCAGCGTGCCGGTGAGTTCGGCGGCGAAAACTGGAGTGCTGATCAGAGCGGCAGCGATAGCTGCGCCCAAGATATGGGGAACGATGCGCATCAATACTTCCTCGACATTTGTTTTTTTTATGAAGCCGGTTAAGCGGCTCTCTTATACAGCGAATGCCCATGACGGCTCCTGAGGCATCTCAGGCAATCGTCCTGAAGTGTAGAGCATGAGTCGTGCCAGACCGTGAATAAAATACTAACTATATGATTTATATAGGTATTAACTTTGCGTGACGGAATATTTATAACGGCTGGGTCCGGCAAACCGAATCAGGCATTGGGTGGCGTTCGGAAAGCCGAATGGACGCGCCGATATAACAAAGCCCCTGGACCTTACGGCGCAGGGGCTTTTGTGAGAGCGGTCTGTCAGGCCGCCTGGATCTTGCTGCGGCTCAATTCAACCTTGGACAGGTAACGCTGCACGTTGGCCTGTTCTTCCGGGGTGGTGGACAGGCCGAGCTTGGTGCGGCGCCACAGCACGTCCTCGGGCTGGGTCGCCCATTCTTCGGTACACAGGTAGTCGACTTCGCGGGTGTACAGACCGCCACCGAGGTGGTCGCCGAGGTCGGCCAGCGATTGCACGCCTTCCAGCAGGCGCCAGGTACGGCTGCCGTAGGTGGTGGACCAGCGGCGCGCGATGTCGCTTGGCACCCAGTCGAACCGGGCGCGGATGGCCGCAGCCAGGGCTTCTGGCGTGCTCATGTCTTCGCCGCCCGGTAGGCTGGCGGTGGCGGTCCAGCTTGGGCGCATCTGCGTGAAATAAGGCGCCAGGTGGGCCATCGCCGACTCGGCGAGCTTGCGGTAGGTGGTCAGTTTGCCGCCGAACACCGACAGGATCGGCGCCTCGCCAGTGCCGCCGGAGAGCGACAGGGTGTAGTCGCGGGTGATGGCCGACGGGTTGTCTGACTCGTCGTTGCACAGCGGGCGCACGCCGGAGTAGGTGTGGACGATGTCATCGCGGCTCAGTTGCTTCTTGAAGTGAGCGTTGACCACCTTGAGCATGTAGTCGGTTTCACCTTCGGTAATCGTCACTTTCGCCGGATCGCCGGTGTATTCGCGGTCGGTGGTGCCGATGATGGTCAGGTGGTCCAGGTATGGAATCGTGAAAACGATGCGCTGGTCTTCGTTCTGCAGGATATGCGCGTGGGCGCCTTCGTACAGTCTTGGCACGATCAGGTGGCTGCCCTGGATCAGACGGATGCCGTAGGGCGAATCCAGCTTCAAGTCTTCCTTGATGAACTTGGCGACCCACGGCCCGGCGGCGTTCACCAGCGCCTTGGCGCGGATCGAGAACAGGCTGCCGTCGGCGCGTTCCATGTTCATTTCCCACAGGCCCTTGCTGCGGTGTGCGCTGACGCAACGGGTCTGGGTATGGATGTGTGCGCCTTTTTCGCGGGCAGCCATGGCATTGAGTACCACCAGGCGGGCGTCATCGACCCAGCAGTCGGAATATTCGAAGCCTTTGGTGATTTCGCTTTTCAGCGGGCTATCGGGGCCGAACTTGAGGCTTTTCGAACCCGCGAGTTTTTCGCGCTTGCCCAGGTGGTCATACAGGAACAGGCCTGCGCGGATCATCCACGCAGGCCGCAGGTGCGGGCGGTGCGGCAATACAAAGCGCATCTGCTTGACGATGTGCGGGGCCTTGGCCAGCAGCACTTCGCGTTCGGCCAGGGCTTCGCGCACCAGGCGGAATTCGTAATGTTCGAGGTAACGCAGCCCACCGTGGATCAGCTTGCTGCTGGCGGAGGAAGTGTGGCTGGCCAAGTCGTCCTTTTCGCAAAGGAATACCGACAAACCGCGACCGGCTGCGTCTGCTGCAATGCCGACGCCATTGATCCCGCCACCGATAACGGCAACGTCATAGACTTCGGCAAGCGGTGGAGCAGGCAAGGTAGAAGGGTTCATCGGCTGGCCTCGTGATCTTTTCGTATTGGAATTCGAACATTGATGTTCATTTTCGAAAATGGTAGCTGATAAACGCGCCTACAGCCACCCGAATTCGATTGAAAAAACTCATCGAAGGGTGAGGAAAGGAAAATTTGTGAACATGTGCCTGGGGAAGGCTCAAGGAAATGGGGGGTGGATCAATCGCCATCGGGGGCAAGCCCCCTCCCACACTTTGATGTGTGAACCCATTCAAATGTGGGAGGGGGCTTGCCCCCGATAGCGTCAGTGCAGGCGCTAGACGACTTCCAGACGAACCTTATGCTGGTTCAACAACTGCACCAACGCCGGCACCGGCTGCTGGTCAGTCACCAGGCAGTCCACCAGGCTGATCGGCCCCAGGCGAATCATGGCATTGCGCCCGAATTTGCTCGAGTCCGCCGCCAGAATCACCTTGCGCGCATTGGCGATGATCGCCTGGGAAACCCGCACTTCCTGGTAGTCGAAGTCGAGCAGGCTGCCGTCTTCATCGATGCCGCTGATGCCTACCAGGGCGAAATCGACCTTGAACTGGTTGATAAAGTCGACGCTGGCCTGGCCCACGACACCGCCATCACGCCGCACATTGCCGCCGGTCAGCAGCACGTCAAAGTCGTCCTTGGCGCTGAGCATGGTGGCGACGTTGAGGTTGTTGGTGATGATTTTCAGGTGATTGTGGTTGAGCAACGCACGGGCGATGGATTCGGTGGTGGTGCCGATGTTGATGAACAGCGAGGCGTGGTCGGGGATTTGTGCGGCGATCGCTTCGCCGATGCGCTGTTTCTCGTCGCGCATCTGGTCGGCACGCATGGCGTATGCGGTGTTTTCGACGCTGGAATCATAGGCCGCGCCGCCGTGGTAGCGGCGCAACAGGTTGGCGTCCGCCAACTGGTTGATATCGCGGCGGATGGTTTGTGGGGTGACAACGAACAACTGCGCCATTTCCTCGATACTGACGTAGCCGCGTTCGCGGACCAGTTCGAGGATTTGTTGCTGGCGGGGAGGCAGATTCATGGGGCGTCCTTTGGGCTGCCATACAAAAGTGGCCCATGATGACGCAGGAATCTGCTCCCTGCCAGTTACAACCCTAAGTGGTTCCGGCGGATGGCTTATTCAGCGCCTTCGTGAGGTTCCCAATCACGGGTGCGGCTCACCGCTTTTTGCCAGCCGGCGTAGAGTTTCTCCTTGGCCGTTTCTTCGAGCTGGGGTTCGAAGAAGCGCTCGATCACCGCCTTGCCACGCAATTCCTCCAGGCTGCCCCAGAAGCCACAGGCCAGGCCCGCCAGGTAGGCGGCGCCGAGTGCCGTGGTTTCGCGCATTTGCGGGCGCTCGACCTGGGTGCCGAGGATGTCGGCCTGGAACTGCATCAGGAAGTTGTTTGCCACCGCGCCGCCGTCCACGCGCAGGGATTTGAGGCGTTCGCCGGAATCCTGCTGCATGGCGTCCAATACGTCGCGGGTCTGGTAGGCAATTGACTCCAGGGCTGCGCGAATAATGTGATCCACGCGCACGCCACGGGTCAGGCCGAACAGTGCGCCACGGGCATACGGGTCCCAATACGGCGCGCCCAGGCCGGTGAACGCGGGCACCAGGTACACGCCGTTGCTGTCCTTGACCTTGCCGGCGAAGTATTCGGTGTCATGGGCGTCGTTGATGATTTTCAGCTCGTCGCGCAGCCACTGTACGGTGGAACCGCCGTTGAATACTGCGCCTTCCAGGGCGTAGGCCACTTCGCCACGCGGGCCGCAAGCGATGGTGGTGAGCATGCCATGCTTGGATTTCACTGCTTTGTCGCCGGTGTTCATCAACAGGAAGCAGCCGGTGCCGTAAGTGTTCTTGGCCTGGCCCGGTTCCACGCACATCTGGCCGAACAGCGCGGCCTGCTGGTCACCGGCGATGCCGCCGATGGCAATGCCGCTTTTGGTGCGGCCGTAGATTTCCGACGAAGATTTTACTTCTGGCAGCATTTCGCGCGGCACGTCGAGGATGTCCAGCATCTTCGCGTCCCACTCCAGGGTGTGGATGTTGAAGAGCATGGTGCGCGAGGCGTTGGTGTAGTCGGTGACGTGGGTCTTGCCGCCGGTAAATTTCCAGATCAGCCAGCTGTCGATGGTGCCGAACAGCAGCTCGCCGTTGCGCGCACGTTCGCGGCTGCCTTCGACGTTATCGAGAATCCACTTGAGCTTGGTGCCGGAGAAGTACGGGTCGGTGACCAGGCCGGTGGTGTCGCTGATGTATTGCTCGTGGCCATCACGCTTGAGCTGCTGGCAGATTTCGGTGCTGCGGCGGCACTGCCAAACGATGGCGTTGTAGATCGGGCGGCCGGTGACTTTATCCCAGACCACGGTGGTTTCACGCTGGTTGGTGATGCCGATAGCGGCGACTTGGTCATGGTGCAGTCCGGCTTGGGCCAGGGCTTCGACCATCACCGCGCTCTGGGTGGCGAAGATCTCCATCGGGTCATGTTCGACCCAGCCCGCTTGTGGGTAATGCTGGACGAATTCACGCTGGGCGGTACAGACCACGTTAGCGTCGCGATCGAAAATGATTGCCCGGGAACTGGTGGTGCCCTGATCAAGGGCAATGATGTAGTTCTTATTCTGAATATCGGTCATGTCGATTGCCTTGGACGAGAAATAAGGATTGGGTAAGCCGCCTGTGCCACGAAGGGGCAGGGTGGACCAGGCTGGCTATCAGGAAATACGGGTGTTGCCGTTGACGGCGCTTTCTTCAGTTTCGGCGGCAGCGGGCGCGGTGCTTGGCAGATGACGCGCAATCAGCCCGCGATACGCTGCCGCACCCAGGCATGCACCGACAATCGGCGCGAAAATCGGCACCAGGAAGTAGGGAATATCACGCCCGCCAGTAAAGGCCATTTCACCCCACCCGGCGAAAAAGGTCATCAGCTTGGGCCCGAAATCCCGCGCAGGGTTCATTGCAAAGCCGGTCAGCGGGCCCATGGCGCTGCCAATCACCGCGATCAGCAAACCGATCAGCAGCGGCGCCAGCGGGCCGCGTGGCAGGCCGTTGTTATCGTCGGTCAGGGCCATGATCACGCCCATCAGGATTGCGGTGATGACCATTTCCACCAGGAAGGCCTGGGCCGTGCTTAGCAGCGCATGGGGGTAGGTCGAGAAGACCGAGGCCAATTCCAGGCTGGCCTGGGTGCCGCGCACCATATGGTGGGTTTGTTCGTAATCGAAAAACAGGTTGCTGTAGAGCGTGTACACCAAGGCCGCGGAGCAGAAGGCACCGGCGACCTGGGCGAGGATATAGAAGGGCAGTTTGCGCTTGTCGAAATCGGCAAAAATACACAGGGCGATGCTGACCGCCGGGTTGAGATGAGCCCCGGAGATGCCCGCGCTCAGGTAGATCGCCATGCTGACGCCGATCCCCCAGATAATACTGATTTCCCACAGGCCAAAGCTGGCCCCCGCGACCTTGAGCGCAGCGACACAGCCTGTACCGAAGAAGATCAGAAGTGCAGTCCCCAGGAATTCGGCCATGCATTGGCTCGAAAGTGAAGGCTGTTGAAGAGCAGTTGTCATGGAAAACCTCAATTTGTTGTTCTTGTCTGGCGTCTGGCCTCAACGGGCCTTGCGCGTTGTTCGCCGTGCCGAGGATCCCCATCCCGGGCGCGGCTTACTGCTGGAATGCTGCAGATGTATTCCTACAGTATTCGGAAACGAAAAAATATAGACAAGAATGACGCCTGTCAAAGGTCGAAAGTGAACCGTCGGTCATTTTCGAACTATAAATTTGATGAATGATCACGCTCGCCACAGTAAGTATTGCCGGGAGTGAGGGGCGTACTAGAGCGTTTTGTGTGGGCTTGGCCTAGAATTGGCCATCCGTTTGTCACGCCTGGAGTGTCCATGACCCCCGCATTGGATTTGTTGAAAAAAGTTCGCGCCGAACATCGCATCCACAGTTATGAACACGATCCCAAGGCGGCGTCGTATGGCCTGGAGGCCGCGGAAAAGTTGGGTCTCGACCCGGCGCAAGTGTTCAAGACCTTACTCGCGAGCAGCGAGAAGGGCGAATTATTGGTGGCGGTGGTGCCGGTCGTCGGAAGTCTGGACTTAAAAGCCTTGGCCCATGCCGCTGGCGTGAAAAAAGTCGAGATGGCCGACCCGGCGGCAGCGCAGCGTTCCACCGGCTATCTGTTGGGCGGGATTAGCCCGCTGGGGCAGAAAAAGCGTTTGCGGACTTTTATCGATAGTTCGGCGCAGCCGTTCCCGACGATTTTTGTCAGCGCCGGGAGAAGGGGGCTGGAAGTGGAGTTGTCCGCAGCGGTCCTGGCCGAGCAGACCCAGGCCAAATTCGCGTCGATCGGGCGGGCCTGAGATCCAATGTGGTAGCGGGCTTGCCTGCTCCCACATTGATGAGTGTCGGTTGCTTCAGTTGGCAGGGCTGAAGCGCCGCACACCTGAATCGGCGTGCGGCACCTGCGCCGCAGTGCTGCCGGATGCCTGGAACAACACTAGGTGCTCGGCGGCGACACGAATGCCTACGTCTGCACCGACTTGATGGTCGGCATGGCTGGGGAAAATCGACTCCAGTTGTGCGCCCGTCGACAGCTGCAGGCGGTACAGGGTCGAGGCGCCAAGGAACGTCTTGCCGACGATCCGCGCTTTCAATGCACTGTCCGGCGCGTAGACGATGTCATCCGGGCGCAGCAATACATCCACGGCGCCGCCTGTCGGCCAGGTATACGCCCGGTTGCCACGCAGGTCGCCGAGCTCGGTGCTGACGGATTCCGGCGTGCTCAATTGGCCACGGATGAAATAGCCCTGGCCGACAAAGCTGGCAACGTAGGGTGTCAACGGCTCGTGATAGAGGTTGTAGGGCGTATCCCACTGCTCCAGGCGACCTTCCTTGAACACGCCGACGTGGTCACTCACGGCGAACGCTTCTTCCTGGTCATGGGTCACCAGGATCGCACTGGTGCCTCGTGCCTTGAGAATGTCGCGCACCTCATGGCTGAGCTTGCGCCGCAGTTCGCCATCGAGGTTGGAGAACGGTTCGTCGAGCAGCAACAATTGCGGCTCCGGCGCCAAGGCGCGGGCGAGGGCCACGCGTTGTTGCTGACCACCGGAAAGTTCGTGGGGGAAACGCTTGCCCAGGTTCTTCAGGTTAACCAGCTCTAGCAGTTCGGCGACCACGCGGTCTTTCTGCGGGTGCTTGCGAATGCCAAAGGCGATGTTGTCGGCCACGCTGAGGTGGGGAAACAGCGCGTAGTCCTGGAACACCATGCCGATGCGACGTTTCTCCGGCGCCAGGGTGAACCCTGCACTGGAGATGACTTCGCCGGCCAGGCTGATTTCGCCTTCGTGGACCGGTTCAAACCCTGCGATCGCGCGCAGGGTAGTGGTCTTGCCGCACCCCGAGGAACCGAGCAGGCAACCGATGTCGCCCGCGTTGAGGTGCAGGTTGAGGTTCTGCACCACCCGCTGATCTTGATAGCCGCATGCCAGATTGCGCAGGTTCAGCAGTAATGGCTGGCTCATGCGTGGTGGTACGCCGGCTCTACCAGAAATTCGAGCAGGGCCTTTTGTGCATGCAGGCGGTTTTCCGCCTGGTCCCAGGCGACCGAACGCGGGTCGTCGAGCAGGTCGAGGCTGATTTCTTCGCCACGGTGCGCGGGCAGGCAATGCATGAACAGCACGTCCGGCGCGGCCAGGTCGAGCAGGGCGCGGGTGACCTGGAACGGCGCAAACAGCTTCAGGCGCTTGGCGGTTTCGTCTTCCTGGCCCATGGAGGTCCAGACGTCGGTGCTTACCAAGTGTGCGCCGATCACCGCATCTTTTGGATCACGCAGGATTTGTACACGGCCATCAGCGTTGGCCAGGAACTCGGCGGACGGTTCGAAACCTTCCGGGCAGGCGATGCGCAGGTGGAAGTCGAATTGGATCGCCGCTTCTATATAGCTGTTGCACATGTTGTTGCCGTCGCCGATCCAGGCCACGGTCTTGCCCTGGATCGAGCCACGGTGTTCGAGGAAGGTTTGCATGTCGGCCAGCAACTGGCACGGGTGCAGGTCATCGGACAGGCCGTTGATCACCGGAACGCGGGAGTTGGCGGAAAATTCGGTCAGGGTGCTGTGGGCGAAGGTACGGATCATCACCGCATCGAGCATGCGCGACATGACAATCGCGCAATCGCTGATCGGCTCGCCACGGCCCAGTTGGGTGTCACGCGGCGACAGAAAGATGGCCTGGCCGCCCAGCTGGATCATGCCGGCCTCGAAGGACAAGCGGGTGCGGGTCGACGACTTCTCGAAAATCATCCCGAGCACGCGGTTTTTCAAAGGCTCGAACAGTACGCCGCGGTTACGCAGGTCTTTAAGCTCAATGCCTCGACGGATCACGCTGACCAGCTCTTCGGGCGTGCAATCCATCAGGGAGAGAAAGTGCCTTGCGCTCATCATTAACTACCTTTTTGCAACAGACCGCAGATACTCAAAGCCTTGTTTATTGTGAAAACGGGCGAGACCTGCGGCGAAAGCCGCACGGGGCGACGAAATAGGGGAAGGCGCGATCTTATAATTAAATGTCGCGTCTTACCAATAGGGCTACGGTGTTTAGGGGTGTTCAGATAGGCGCGATAGCGCTTTTGAAGACGATTTCCTGACAGCAGCGGGTCATTTGTACACTGGCGTTGCGACCTTTTGCAATCCGTGAGGGCGGGTCCAGGCCAGGCTGCGTCGGTTTCAGGGACTGTCCGGCAGGTTTTGAAACACTTTCTCACGTTTGCTCATGGCCTGGCCTGATGCCCCTCAATTCACGCGACGAACGTTGCTGGTGCCCGTTGCAGTCGCGGCCCATAGTCAGGCCAAAGCCCTAATAAAGAGACTGGCCATGACCAAGACTCTCCACCACCGTGCCTGCCATCTGTGCGAAGCCATTTGTGGTCTGACCCTGGAAACCACCCAAGCCGAAGATGGCAGCCTGGCGATCACTTCGATCAAGGGTGACGCACTGGACACGTTCAGTCGTGGGCATATCTGCCCCAAGGCCGTGGCGCTGCAGGATATCCAGAATGACCCGGACCGCCTGCGCCAGCCCATGCTGCGAGTGGGTAGCGAATGGCAACCGATTCCGTGGGAAGAGGCCTTCGCGCTGGTGGCCGAAAAACTGTCGGACATCCAGGCGCGCTACGGACAGAATTCGGTGGCGGTGTATCAGGGCAATCCCAGCGTGCATAACTATGGGCTGATGACCCACAGCAACTACTTCCTTGGCCTGCTCAAGACGCGTAACCGGTTTTCCGCGACGTCGGTCGACCAGTTGCCCCATCACCTCACCAGCCACCTGATGTACGGTCATGGCCTGTTGTTGCCGATTCCGGATATCGACCATACCGACTTCATGCTGATCCTCGGCGGCAACCCGCTGGCGTCCAACGGCAGCATCATGACGGTGCCCGACGTGGAGAAACGCCTCAAAGCCATCCAGGCCCGGGGCGGTAAAGTGGTGGTGGTCGACCCTCGGCGCAGCGAGACGGCGGCGATTGCCGATCAGCACCTGTTTGTGCGGCCCGGTGGCGACGCCGCGTTGCTGTTCGGACTGCTCAACACCTTGTTTGCCGAAAACCTGCCCCGTGACAGTCACTTGCCGATTGACGGCCTGGAGGACGTGCGTCGCGCAATCGCCGGGTTTACCGCCGAGGCCATGAGCCTCCAGTGTGCGGTGCCTGCTGAGCAGATCCGCCAACTGGCGCGGGATTTTGCCGCCGCAGATAAGGCGGTATGTTACGGGCGCATGGGCGTTTCGACGCAGGCGTTCGGCACGCTGTGCCATTGGCTGGTGCAATTGATCAACGTGGTCACCGGCAACCTGGATCGTCCGGGCGGTGCCTTGTGTACTACGCCGGCGGTGGACCTGGTGGCCTCGACTTCCGGCGGGCATTTCAATCGTTGGCAGAGCCGTGTGTCGGGGCGTCCGGAATACGCTGGCGAGTTGCCGGTGTCGGCGCTGGCGGAAGAAATGCTCACCGAAGGTGAAGGGCAGATCCGCGCCCTGGTCACCGTGGCCGGCAATCCGGTCCTATCAACCCCGAATGGCCGCCAGTTGGAGCAGGCCCTGGACGGGCTGGAGTTCATGGTCAGCGTCGATCTGTACATCAACGAGACGACGCGCTATGCCGACTTGATCCTGCCGTCCACCTCGGCGCTGGAAAACGATCACTACGACACCACGTTCAATATGTTCGCGGTGCGCAATGTCACCCGTTTCAATCGTGCGATCCTGCCCAAGCCTGAAGGCGCGCTGCATGACTGGGAGATCTTCGTTGGCTTGGCCAAGGCGTTTGCGGCGCACACCGGGGTTGCGCTCAAACCGACCCTGCCACCGGCGCAAATGATCGACTTCGGCCTGCGCGCCGGCGTGTATGGTGATGCTTCCAGCCACAAATTGTCGGTGGCGATGCTCGCTGAGCATCCCCACGGCGTGGACCTGGGCCCACTCAAGCCCAATCTCGCTGCGCGCCTGAACACCGCGAATGGTCGGGTGCAGGCGGCACCGGCGGTAATTCTGGCGGATCTGGCGCGTTTCGCGGCGCAACCGCTGCCACAGGCCAACGAATTGCTGTTGATCGGCCGCCGCCATGTGCGCAGCAACAACTCCTGGATGCACAACTATCACCGCTTGGTGAAGGGCAAGCCCCGGCACCAGTTGCACATGCATCCCGATGATCTGGCCAGCCGCCAATTGAGCGACGGGCAGCGGGTGAAGGTCAGCTCGCGCATCGGCATGATCGAGGTGGAGGTGGTCGCCAGCCTGGACATGATGCCTGGCGTGGTCAGCCTGCCGCACGGCTGGGGCCATGGTCGTCCGGGCGTGCAGATGACGATCGCCAGCAGTCAGCCGGGTGCCAGTGCGAACGACCTGACCGACGAACGGCAACTGGATGAGTTGTCGGGTAACGCCGCGCTGAACGGCGTGCCGGTACAGGTCGCTGCGGCATAATGTGCCCGAGCACCGCGCTGGGGTTTTGCGTTACAATGCGCCACCGTGCCGACCTGTGAGTCGCAAAGTTCCAGCCGAGGTGTTCCATGGATATCATCGAAACGATCAAAGAGCAGATTGCCAGCAACACCATTCTGCTTTACATGAAGGGCTCTCCCAATGCCCCGCAGTGCGGTTTCTCCGCGAAGGCGTCCCAGGCCATCATGCAGTGTGGCGAGAAATTCGCTTACGTGGATATCCTGCAAAACCCGGAAATTCGCGCCAACCTGCCGAAGTACGCCAACTGGCCAACATTCCCACAACTGTGGGTAGCCGGTGAACTGGTCGGCGGCAGCGATATCATCACTGAAATGGCCGCTGATGGTTCGTTGCAAGCGCTGGTCAAAGACGCAGCAGTAAAAGCGGCAGCTCAGACTGAAGCTTGATGCTTGTGTAAAAAACCGCGCAATAAAAAGCCCCGCGTCTCCTACGAGAACGGGGCTTTTTTGTGCCTGCCGACTAAGGGTTATTCACCCATCTGCGATTGCAGGTAGTTCTCCAGGCTGACCTTGTCGATCAGGCCCAGTTGGGTTTCCAGCCAGTCGATATGTTCTTCCTGGTCTTCCAGGATATCTTCCAGCAGTTCGCGGCTGCCGAAGTCCTGGGTTACCTCGCAGTGAGCGATGGCGGCCTTGAGGTCGCTGTGGCTCTTGCGTTCGAAGCCCAGGTCGCTGCTGATCATTTCCTGGGTGTGCTCGCCGATGTTCAGCTTGCCCAGGTCCTGCACGTTCGGCAGGCCTTCCAGGAACAGGATGCGCTTGATCAGGGCATCGGCGTCCTTCATGGCTTTGATCGATTCCTTGTACTCGCGCTTGCCCAGCTTTTCCAGGCCCCAATCGTCATACATGCGCGCATGCAGAAAGTACTGATTGATCGCGACCAGTTCATTGCCAAGGATTTTGTTGAGTTGCTGGATGACTGAGATGTCGCCTTTCATGACTGGGGTCCTGCCCTTTATTCGCTGTATATAGGCCAGAGTTTGAGTGGCGAACCTCTAAGTGTCAAACCTAAGTAATTGAATAATAAATGAAAATTAATCTGAATAAGAATGTTTGAGTTCCGCGTCTTGGCCCTAACTGATTGAATTGCGGGCATAAAAAAGCCGGACACGAAGTCCGGCTCGTTAAAACACGCTCATTTAAGCGTGTGTAAATTCTGCTGAATAGGGGAGCGCGGCCTGGGCTGTTTGCAGCTGCGTCAGGGTTTCCCGTACCACTTGCTTGGCGAGGCAAGCACATTTACCGCATTGGCTGGCAACGCCGGTCGTTTCACGCACTTCCTTGTAGCTGCAGCAACCTTCGTAGATTGCTTCGCGGATTTGTCCGTCGGTGACGCCAGTGCAGAGGCAGACATACATAAGGGAGAACCATCGCAGGTTTAAGGCTTAAGTGCGATGGATCTTAATGTTAACGAGAATGATTGTCAAAGTTGTTTTGCAGTGCTGGGCAGTGACTTGGCCTGCGCGCTGACGAACGGTTTTTTCAGTGTATGATGGTCGGTCTTCACGAAGCGTGACCGCGTCACAGGCTTGTCGCTTATGCGCGGCAGACTCAAGGCCGGTCCTTTTACTTCAATCGTCACCCCTACATCAGGAGATATCCAATGAGCGTACTCGTCGGCAAACAAGCCCCGGATTTCGACGTACCAGCCGTTCTCGGCACTGGCGAAATCGTTGACAGCTTCAAGCTGTCTGAAGCCATCAAAGGCAAATACGGCCTGGTGTTCTTCTACCCGCTGGACTTCACTTTCGTCTGCCCTTCGGAGCTGATCGCTCTGGACCACCGCATGGACGATTTCAAGGCACGTAACGTTGAAGTGGTCGCGGTTTCCATCGACTCCCACTTCACTCACAACGCCTGGCGCAACACGGCCATCAACGATGGCGGCATCGGCAAAGTCAAATACACCATGGCTGCCGACATGAAGCACGACATCGCCAAGGCTTACGACGTTGAGTCCGAAGGCGGCGTGGCATTCCGTGGCGCGTTCCTGATCGACGACAAGGGCGTTGTGCGCTCCCAGATCATCAACGACCTGCCGCTGGGCCGTAACATGGAAGAGCTGATCCGTCTGATCGACGCCCTGCAATTCCACGAAGAGCACGGCGAAGTGTGCCCTGCCAACTGGAAAAAAGGCGACAAAGGCATGAACGCTTCGCCAGAAGGCGTTGCAGCGTACCTGACCGAGAACGCCGGCAAGCTGTAAGCCACGTTATCGGTACAAAAAAACCGGCCTGAGAAGGCCGGTTTTTTTATACGTGGGATTTAGCTTCAGTCGCTGAAGTCTTCCCAGCCGCCCATCTGTTTCCAACGGTTGACGATGCCGCAAAACAGCTCGGCAGTCTTTTCAGTGTCGTAGCGGGCCGAGTGGGCTTCGCGACCGTCAAAGTCGATACCGGCGGCCTGGCAGGCTTTGGCCAATACGGTCTGGCCGTAAGCCAGGCCAGCGAGCGTAGCGGTGTCGAAGCTGGAGAACGGGTGGAACGGGTTACGCTTCATGTCCAACCGCGCCACGGCGGCATTCAGGAAACCCAGGTCGAAACTGCTGTTGTGCCCCACCAGGATCGCGCGTTTGCAGCCATTGGCCTTCAACGCCTTGCGTACACCACGGAAGATATCGGTCAACGCCGCTTCTTCACTCACCGCCATGCGCAGTGGGTGATCGAGCTTGATCCCGGTGAATTCCAGGGCCGCTGCTTCGATATTGGCGCCTTCGAACGGCTCGACGCGGAAGAAGTGGGTGTGTTCTGCGAACACAAAGCCCTGTTCGTCCATGCCGATGGTCGTCGCGGCGATTTCCAGCAGTGCATCGGTGGCGCAGTTGAAACCACCGGTTTCTACGTCGATGACAACCGGCAGATAGCCGCGAAACCGCTCGGCCATCGGGTGACGGGAACCGCCACCGCTGTGCTCGTGTTCGTCATCGTAATGGTCTTCACTCACTTGCTTTCCTCCAGCAGGCGCCAGCGCAGTGTTTCACCGGCGCGCAGCGGGATAACAGTCAGCTCGCCAAATGGCAGGCTGGCGGGGGCGGTCCAGTCTTCACGAACCAGGGTGATGCGGTCGGTATTCGCCGGCAGCCCGTAGAAACGCGGGCCATTGAGGCTGGCGAAGCCTTCGAGTTTGTCCAGGGCGTTGCGCTGTTCGAACGCCTCGGCGTACAGCTCGATCGCCGCATAGGCGGTGTAGCAACCGGCACAACCACAGGCAGCTTCCTTGGCATGCTGGGCGTGGGGCGCCGAGTCGGTGCCGAGGAAGAACTTCGGGTTGCCGCTGGTCGCGGCGTCCAGCAGGGCCACCTGATGGGTGTTGCGCTTGAGAATCGGCAGGCAATAGAAGTGCGGCCGAATCCCGCCCACCAGCATGTGGTTGCGGTTGTAGAGCAGGTGATGGGCGGTGATGGTCGCGCCGACGTTGGCCGAGGCCTCGGTGACGAATTGCACCGCGTCAGCCGTGGTGATGTGTTCGAACACCACCTTGAGGGTCGGAAACAGCTCGACCACACGGCGCATATGCTCGTCGATGAAGATTTTTTCGCGATCGAATACGTCGACATCACCACGGGTGACTTCACCGTGGATCAACAGCGGCATGCCGACTTCGGCCATCGCTTCGATCGCCGGCAGGATCTTGTCGATACTGGTCACGCCGGAGTCGGAGTTGGTGGTCGCGCCCGCCGGGTAGAGCTTGGCGGCGTGTACGAAACCGCTGGCCTTGGCCTGGCGGATTTCGTCGGGCTGGGTGCGGTCGGTCAGGTAGAGCACCATCAGCGGTTCGAAGCGGCTGCCGGCCGGCCGTACAGCGAGGATGCGCTGGCGATAGGCGTCGGCTTCAGCGGCATTACGCACCGGAGGTACCAGGTTAGGCATGATGATGGCGCGGCCAAACGTGCGCGCAACATCGGCCACGGTTTGGGTTAACGCAGCACCATCGCGAAGATGAATATGCCAGTCGTCGGGACGCAGCAGGGTCAGGCGGTCGGACATTGGGGATTCCAGGCGGGTCAATCTGGTGGGAATGCTACCGGAAAAGACTCTTGCAGGCACTCGCTATCAAGTTTTGCAGGATGCATCCGATAGCCTTTGGTATGCCTTAACGATGTATGACGCTTTGAAGTGTTGTAGAAACCAGTGGAGCCTCCCGTGCGCCAGCATTATTTAGCCCTGCTCAGTGTGTTTGCCAGCCTGCCTGCGATGGCCCTCACGTTTCAGACACGTCTGGAGAATATTGAGTGGAAGGTGGAGGGCGACAAATTCGAGTGCCGTTTGACCCAGCCGATCACGGATTTCGGCTCGGGCGAGTTCGTGCGCCGGGCCGGTGAGCAGGCGACATTCCGTCTGAAAGCCTATAACGGCTCGCTCGGCGCGGGATCGGCGACCTTGCTGGCGGCTGCTGCGCCTTGGCAACCGGGCCGGGGTGATATCAACCTCGGTGCCGTGCGTGTCGGCAGTGGCGACGTGTTGTTCAACAGTTCCCAGGCCCAGGCCGGGCGCCTGTTCAATGGCCTGCTTGAGGGGCGCAGTCCGACCGTGCGGCATTACGGGCGTGAAGGCGGCTATTCGGAAATTCGCCTGTTGCCGGTGAGATTCAACAAGGCCTACAACGACTATCAGCTGTGTACTACCAAGTTGCTGCCGATGAACTACGATCAGGTCAAGCAGACCGAAGTCGGCTTCCCCGGTGGCGGCATCGAGCTGGACGCATCGGCCAAGAGCAAGCTGGCGGTGATCGTTGAATTCATGAAAGCCGATCCGACGGTCAACCATATCGAATTGAATGGTCACTCCGACAATAGTGGCAATCGCCTGACCAATCGCGATGTCTCGCGCCGTCGCGCATTGGCGGTAATGGACTACTTCAAGGCCAACGGCGTGCAGGAATCGCAGATCACCATGCGATTCCACGGCGAAAGCTACCCCTTGGCGCCCAATACCAACGCCGCTAACCGAGCGCGCAATCGCCGCGTCAATATCCAGCTCGAACGCGTGGCAGCCCCCGAGAAGCCGGCGGCCCAGGCCGCGGGGCCGAGCAACCCCGCAGCCACGTCATAAGCTGCGACCATCGGTCGCCCGCTCGACATAATCTGTCGCTTTATCTTCATTTGCTGTCGCGCCCCTGTAATTTCGCGGTTTTGATCGGTAGAATCGTTGCCTTTCCGTAAAACCCCGTGGAGTGATGGCATGGCCGACGTAAACAAGGTCGTTCTCGCGTATTCCGGCGGCCTGGACACTTCGGTGATCCTCAAGTGGCTGCAGGATACTTATAACTGTGAAGTGGTGACCTTCACCGCTGACCTGGGTCAGGGCGAAGAGGTCGAACCTGCACGTGCCAAGGCGCAAGCCATGGGCGTCAAAGAGATCTACATTGACGACCTGCGCGAAGAGTTCGTCCGCGACTTCGTTTTCCCGATGTTTCGCGCCAACACCGTCTACGAAGGCGAGTACCTGCTGGGTACCTCCATCGCACGTCCGCTGATCGCCAAGCGCCTGATCGAAATCGCCAACGAAACCGGCGCTGACGCCATTTCCCATGGCGCCACCGGCAAAGGCAACGACCAGGTGCGTTTCGAACTAGGCGCCTATGCCCTCAAGCCGGGCGTGAAAGTGATTGCCCCTTGGCGTGAATGGGACCTGCTGTCCCGTGAAAAGCTGATGGATTACGCTGAAAAGCACGCAATCCCGATCGAGCGTCATGGTAAGAAAAAGTCCCCGTACTCGATGGATGCCAACCTGTTGCACATCTCCTATGAAGGCGGCGTGCTGGAAGACACCTGGACCGAGCACGAAGAAGACATGTGGAAGTGGACCGTCTCCCCGGAGAACGCTCCCGACAAGCCGCAGTATCTGGAACTGACCTACCGCAACGGCGACATCGTCGCGCTGGACGGCGTCGAAATGACCCCGGCCACCGTACTGGCGACCCTGAACCGTATCGGCGGCGAACACGGTATCGGCCGTCTCGACATCGTCGAGAACCGTTACGTGGGCATGAAGTCCCGTGGCTGCTACGAAACCCCAGGCGGCACCATCATGCTGCGCGCCCACCGCGCCATCGAGTCGATCACCCTCGACCGCGAAGTGGCTCACCTCAAAGACGAGCTGATGCCCAAGTACGCCAGCCTGATCTACACCGGCTACTGGTGGAGCCCTGAGCGTCTGATGCTGCAACAGATGATCGACGCTTCCCAGGCTCACGTGAACGGTGTTGTGCGCCTGAAGCTGTACAAGGGCAATGTGATCGTCACCGGTCGCAAGTCCGACGAGTCGCTGTTCGACGCCAACATCGCCACCTTCGAAGAAGATGGCGGCGCCTACAACCAGGCGGACGCAGCAGGCTTCATCAAGTTGAATGCACTGCGCATGCGCATTGCGGCCAACAAGGGTCGCAAGTTGTTCTGAGTGTTCCAGTCGAAATGAAAAGTGGCCCCTTGTTCAGGGGCCATTTTTTTTGCCCGCAAAAAGCACGACGGTCCTGATGTTTAAAGTTTTTTGCGGTTGTTTAAACTGTCTCGAGGGTTCGTCGTTCCAGAAAGTTGATACTTGGCGCGTCGGGGAATGAATTATTTACACCTGAACAGGAACTATGTCTTACAGAAAATTCACTCAAGGAAGTGCGGCGTAGATGTAAACCGAGGAAAGTTCTGTAGGAAATTTATGGTGTAAATGAATATGTTAAATGGAACTGAAGTCATCAGGTTTTTTTTACGCGTCCGTTCGTGTGATAGCGGCATGCAAGGGGCATTTCCTGAAACTGGTGTGCGCTGCGTTTACGACTGGCCCCCTAGCCACCGGATATTTCTCTCAAAATATGTGCGAGCCCGGAAAGGTCTGAAGGGCTCCATAAAACTCGAAACATCTGAGTTGGTGATTTTTTGTAGGTTAATTCCTATCTCGTTGTGGGTTGGGTCTCTGCTTGCTGTTGCTCGGGGTGGAACGCTATGCCAACTAGGAAACGACTAGGCTATTGTGCTTGCTCTGAATAATTCGAACAGCGAAATTGGACTTTCTCATGAATAAAGTGCTGATCGTGGATGATCATCCCGTCATTCGTCTTGCTGTGCGCATGCTAATGGAGCGTCATGGTTATGAGGTCGTTGCCGAGACCGATAACGGTGTCGATGCGTTGCAACTTGCGCGGGAACATATGCCGGACATTGTCATACTGGATATTGGGATTCCCAAACTCGATGGCCTGGAAGTTATCTGCCGGCTGTCGTCGACCAAGCAGGCCACACCGTTCAAGGTGCTGGTCCTGACTTCCCAGGCCCCGGGTCATTTCTCCATGCGCTGCATGCAAGCGGGGGCGGCCGGGTACGTGTGCAAGCAGCAGGACCTGACGGAATTGCTGAGTGCCATCAAGGCGGTGCTGTCCGGCTACAGCTACTTTCCGAACCAGGCGCTGAATTCGGTGCGTTCCACCATGGGCAATGCCAGCGAGGCCGACATGGTCGAGCGCCTTTCGGGGCGCGAGATGATGGTGTTGCAGCAACTGGCGCGCGGCAAAACCAACAAGGAAATCGCCGACGGCATGTTCCTCAGCAACAAAACCGTCAGCACCTATAAGACGCGGTTGCTGCTCAAGCTCAATGCCCGCTCACTGGTCGATCTGATCGAGTTGGCTCAACGCAATGGACTGGTCTAGAGGAGGGCGCCACCACATGGCTTGATAGCCAGGCGAATCGGCAGAAAAAAGCCTCCGTCAGGGAGGCTTCCGGCCGTTCTCGGCCGATCAGAGGTCGAAGTCGTAATCGGCCAGCTGTTTTTGCAAGCGTCGCTCTTCCAGAAGGTTGTCGATGGTGCGGCGTTTGCTTAGATTGGTCTTGGCCACCTCTACAGGTGTTTCCTCTCCACCGTCATCCGACTCAACAAGGTCATCTTCCACTTCCAGTTGTTCTTTGCCAGTGCTCATAAGGTTAACTCCGGGCTAAGACTGCCGTTGGCGCTCCTTATAACGATATTCCATGGGCGGGTAAAAAAGATTTTTTCAATCGATGGATCGAAAAACCAATGATCTCTCAATCGTCCGACGTCTTGTCCTTGTATTCGCACAGGTCTTCGATGCGACAGCTGCCGCAGCGCGGCTTGCGGGCCTGGCAAACGTAGCGTCCGTGAAGGATCAGCCAGTGGTGTGAATCGAGCAGATACGGCTTGGGGACAAACTTCATCAGTTGTTTTTCCACTTCCACCACATTCTTGCCGCGGGCAATGCCGGTGCGGTTACTTACGCGGAAAATGTGGGTGTCCACGGCCATGGTCAGTTGCCGGAATGCCGTATTGAGCACAACGTTGGCCGTCTTGCGGCCCACTCCCGGCAGAGCCTCCAGCGCTTCACGAGTCTGCGGCACTTCACCGTTATGCCGTTCGACCAGCAGGCGGCAGGTCTCGATGACATTCTTCGCCTTGCTGTTGTACAGACCGATGGTCTTGATGTATTCGGACAAACCTTCCACGCCCAAAGCATGGATCGCTGCCGGGGTGTTCGCCACGGGATATAGCTTGGCCGTGGCCTTGTTGACGCCAACGTCTGTGGATTGGGCCGAGAGAATCACCGCAATCAGCAACTCAAACGGCGTTGAGTAAGCCAGTTCGGTTTTGGGTTCCGGATTGTCTTCGTGAAGCCTGCGGAAAATTTCCAGGCGTTTTGCGGCGTTCATGGGGCAGGCGATTCCTTGCTGGAGGTCAGCGTGATTGTGAAAAATGGGCCCAGGCCTGCAACCCCGCGAGCAATAACCCGAGCAGGATAAACCCGGCCGGCATCAATTGGGTGGCGACAGTGGCGCGTAATAACCCCAGGATGATCATGAGTGCGGCGAACAGACCGACTAACCGTAGCTGCGCCTTGCGTTGGCTCGCCTCAAAGAAACCCTGATGTTCCAGGACGACGCATTGCACGCTGATCAGTGCGAGGTAGATGCCCAACTGCTGATACATCGGTAGCGCAAATGCCTGTAGCAATAACTGCGCACAGCTGACCAGCGTAGCGGCGACCGTCAGGCTGGCACCCAACCGCAGGGGCGTGCTCAGGCGTGAGCGCAGCGCGCGCATGGTCAGGCCGTAGAACGTCACGATCAGCGTCGACAACGCCAGGAAACTCAGGGCTTTGGGCAGGGTGTCAGTCACCCCGAGCAACGGCGCCAGCATCGATGCATTGGCCAGGCCAACGGCTTTAGTCATGGGGGGCGGGCTCCAGCAGGGATGAGCGGTGCTCGTCGAAATAGCGCAAAGCGTCGTGGACGGCACTGATCACCGCTCGGGAGGTGAGGGTGGCACCGGCTATTTGATCGAAGTTCGAGCCTTGCATGTCCGTGCGCGAACGCCCCTTGAATGAAGCCAGCCAAGGGTTGCCGGGCTCGCTGATATGCCCGCCCAGGCTTGGGGTTTCCGATTGCGCCAGGGTTTTGATTCCCAGCAGCTTGCCGTCGCGGTCGATGGCGATCAGCAGTTCGATCGGCCCAGCATAGCCACTGGTCGTCAAACGAAGCAGTACCGCGCTGGGTTGGCCCGACAGGGTCACCCGATAGCCACCCTGCAGTTGGCTCTCGGCCAGGGGCTGTGGGGCGATGATCAGCGGATGATCCAGTGGTTGGTTGTCATAGCGGTCGGCGGGTAGCAGGTCGCGCAGCGCCTGGCGTTGTAGCGCCTGAACCTGGCGGGCGGCATGATCGGCGGTCAGGTGCTGAAGGGCCAGGATCAGTGTGCCGCCGCCGATGGCGATCAGCAACGCCAGCAACATACCTCTGCTCGATTTCATCGGCTGACCGCCGGCTGTTTCGCTGCCACCAGGCGTTCCAGTGCCGGCACGGCCAGGTTCATCAGCAGCACCGCAAAGGCTGCACCGTCCGGGTAACCGCCCCACGTGCGAATCAGATATGTCAGCACGCCCACGCCCGCCCCGAACAGCAGCCGGGCCGTGGGGCTTTTCGGGCCGGAGACCGGCTCGGTGACGATAAAAAATGCACCGAGAACGGTGGCGCCGGTCAGCAGATGAAACAGCGGCGAGCCGTGGGAGTCAGAGCCCGAGCCATTCCAGCACAGCAAGCTGATCACAAAGAGGCTGCCCAGCATGCCCAGGGGCGCGTGCCAACTGAATACCCGCTGGCGTAACAGCCACAGACCGCCCGCCAGGAACGCCAGGCTCACCCACTCGCTGCCCTTGCCGCCGAAATGCCCAAATGCCGGGCTGCGAGCGAACAGTTCATCGATGGTCAGGCTCTTGTTCAGTCGCAGGGCATCCAGTGCAGTCGCCTGGGCCCAGGCATCGGGCGCGTTGCGGTGCAGGCCGAATATCTGTTGTACGCCGGCCAGCAGGTCCAGGCCGTGGGTGGCCGGCCAGTGCGTCATGAGTTGCGGAAAGGCCACCAGCATCAACGCATACCCGACCATGGCCGGGTTGAAAGGGTTGCGATGGCCGCCATACAGGTGCTTGCCCAGCAGCAGCCCACTGGCGACGGCCGCCACGCACAGCCACCAGGGGCAATAGGGCGGCAGTGCCAGGGCGAGCAAGGTGGCGCTGACCAGGCTGCTCAGATCGCTGCCACGCTGCCCTCGCAGGCTTTGCACGCCCGCATCTACCAACAGTGCGCAGCCCGCCGCCAGCAACAGATTGATCAACACGCCCCAACCGTATAACCAGAACATCGCCACCGCACCCGGCAGCGTCGCCAGCAACACCCGTTGCAGGGCCTGCTGAGGCTCAAGCGTGGCCATGGGCATCCACCTGGCGCTGTGCAGCGTCGAGCTTGTTTTGCGCCTCGGACAGTTGCTGTGGATCGGCGTTCTGATCCTGGGCTTTCTTCAATTCGGCGCGGCGCATTGCCAGTTGGATCTTGGCGCGCTTGAGATCGGCGCTGCTATCGGGGGCCGGTGTTGCGGGCGCGAGGTTCACCTCCAGGGCGGTTAGTGCTTGCTCTGCGGCTTCGAACTGTCGTTGCAGGACGATCAATTGCGATTGCTGTTCAAGGGTGGGCGGATGCCCGAATGCCTTCAAGGATTTGTGCAACTGCGCACGGCTCATCGCCATGTTGATCTTGGCTTTCTTGATCGCGGCATCCTGGGCTGCCTGGGCGGTATCGATCGGCACGGCGGCCACCGGCGCGGCACGCTTGGCTCGGGCCAGGCGTTCGGCCTGCTTGTGTTCTTCTTCTCGTTGCAGGCGCGCGTTTCGTTGCTCAAAGCGTCGTCGTGCGCGGTCACGCTTTAAGCCTCGCGCGCGGCGCTCGTGGTCGTTGGTCGCCAGGCCGCCGACAATCGGCAGCACCGTCGCCAGCGGGTGCATTTCGATGCAGTCGACCGGGCAGGGCGCGACGCACAGGTCGCAACCGGTGCATTCGTCGATGATCACGGTGTGCATCAATTTGGCTGCGCCGACAATCGCGTCCACCGGGCACGCCTGGATGCATTTGGTACAACCGATGCATTCGGCTTCGCGGATGTAGGCAATCTGTGGCGGCGCTTCGCCGTGGCTGGCGTCCAGCGTCAGCACCGGCACGTTCAGCAATTGCGCGAGTGCGCCGATCGTTTCCGGCCCTCCCGGCGGGCACTTGTTGATGGCTTCGCCTTGGGCAATGCCTTCGGCGTAGGGCTTGCAGCCCGGGTGCCCGCATTTGCCGCATTGGGTTTGCGGGAGCAGCGCGTCGATACGTTGAATCAGGTTCATGCTTTGATCATTGCGTTGAAACCCAGAAAAGCCACCGCCATCAGCCCGGCGCTGATCAGTTCGACCGGCAGGCCGCGGAAGGGCAGCGGAATGTCGTTGTCGGCGATCCGCTGGCGCAAGTCGCTGAACAGGCTCAGCACCAGCCAGAAGCCGAGCCCGGCGCCCAGGCTCAGTGCCGCCATGTGTGCCAGACCCTTGTCGTCTTCAATGCCCAGCAACACCACGCCCAGTACCCCGGCGTTGCCCAGTAGGAGTGGCCATAACCCCTCCGTCGGCAGTGTGGGGCGCAAGCGCGTGAGCAAGCCGAGCACCGGGCGGATCAGCAGCGCGGTCAGCGGTAAAAACACAAACAGTCGCAGGGCGGTCATCGCCAGCGGCTGCAGCAGGTAGTGGTCCAGCAGATAGCCCAGCATGCTGCTGACTGCCATCAACACGGTGGTGGCAATCCCCAATGCATGCACCCGCGAGCGTGAGTGCGCAGCCAACATCGGGTCGACGGCCAACGGCATCTGCAACACGAAGTTGTTGATCAGGGCGGCGCTGACAAGGGTGAGGAGCATATCGGTCATGGGCATGCCGGTTAAGCAAACAGGGCCTGATTATCCGGTAAGCGAGAAGGGGGTACTAGCTGAAAAGCCCTGTCGCCGCGACGACAGGGCTGTTTTGCAGGGCTTACTTGATGCGTTGACCCGGCTTGGCGCCGCTGTCAGGGCTCAGCAGGTAGATTTCTTCGCCGCCGGGGCCTGCCGCCATCACCATGCCTTCGGAAATACCGAACTTCATTTTCCGTGGCTTGAGGTTGGCGATCATCATGGTCAGGCGACCATTGAGCTTGGACGGGTCCGGATAAGCGCTCTTGATCCCGGAGAACACGTTGCGTTGCTCGTCGCCGATGTCGAGGGTGAGGCGCAGTAGCTTGTCGGCACCTTCCACGGCTTCGGCCTTGAGGATCAGCGCAACCCGCAGGTCCACGGCGGCAAAGGCGTCGAACTCGATCTCCGGGGACAGCGGCTCCTTGACCAGTTCGCCGTTGCCGGCCGGCGTCGATTCGCCGGTGTCTGTCGGGCTGGCGACCAGGTCTTCTTTCGAAGCGTCGCTCATGGCCTGGACTTTTACCGGATCGATGCGGGTCATCAGCGGCTTGAACTCATTCAACTGATGGTTGCTGAGCAAGGTGGCGTGATCGTTCCAGGTCAGCGGCGCGACGTTGAGGAACGCCTCGGCATCCGCAGCCAGCAACGGCAGCACCGGCTTGAGGAAGATCACCAACTGGCGGAACAGGTTGACGCCGGTGGCGCAGATGGCCTGGACTTCCGCCTGCTTGCCTTCCTGCTTGTTCAGCGACCACGGCGCCTTGTCGGCGATCCACGCGTTGGCGCGGTCGGCCAGGCCCATGATCTCGCGCATGGCGCGGGCAAAGTCGCGGGCCTCATAGGCTTCGGCAATGCTTGGCGCGGCGGCCAGGAACGCGTCAGTCAGGTCCGGCGCGGCATTCTCGGCCACCAGCACACCGGCGTTGCCCTTATGGATGAAACCGGCGCAACGGCTGGCGATGTTGACGACTTTGCCGACGAGGTCCGAGTTGACCTTCTGTACGAAGTCTTCCAGGTTCAGGTCGAGATCGTCGACGCCACGGCCCAGCTTGGATGCGTAGTAGTAGCGCAGGTATTCCGGCGACAGGTGATCCAGGTAGGTGCGCGCCTTGATAAAGGTGCCACGGGACTTGGACATCTTCTGGCCGTTGACGGTCAGGTAGCCGTGTACGTTGATGCCGGTCGGCTTGCGGTAGCCCGAACCTTCGAGCATTGCCGGCCAGAACAAGGCGTGGAAGTTGACGATGTCCTTGCCGATGAAATGGTACAGCTCGGCGGTGGAGTCCTTGCCCCAGAACGCGTCGAAGTCCAGCTCCGGCGTGCGGTTGCACAGGTTCTTGAAGCTGGCCATGTAGCCGATCGGGGCGTCCAGCCACACATAAAAATACTTGCCCGGCTCGCCTGGAATCTCAAAGCCGAAATACGGCGCATCGCGGGAGATGTCCCACTGTTGCAGCCCGGCATCCAGCCATTCGGCGATCTTGTTGGCGACGGCATCCTGCAGGGTGCCGCTGCGCGTCCAGGTTTGCAGCATCTGCTGGAAATCCGGGAGTTTGAAGAAGAAGTGCTGGGAATCCTTGAGCACCGGGGTGGCGCCGGAGATCGCCGACTTCGGGTCCTTCAGGTCGGTGGGTGCGTAGGTGGCACCGCATTTTTCGCAGTTGTCGCCGTACTGGTCCTCGGTGCCGCATTTCGGGCAGGTGCCCTTGATGAAGCGGTCGGCCAGGAACATTTTCTTTTCCGGGTCGAAATACTGGGTGATCGAGCGCGTGGCAATGTGCCCGGCGTCCTTCAACCGCAGGTAGATCTGACTCGACAGCTCACGGTTTTCGTCGGCGTGGGTCGAGTGGAAGTTATCGAAGTCCACCAGGAACTCGGCAAAGTCGGCGCTGTGTTCAGCCTGCACATTGGCGATCAGTTGTTCCGGGGTGATGCCTTCCTTTTCGGCGCGCAACATGATGGCCGAACCGTGGGCGTCGTCCGCGCAGACATAGATGCATTGATTGCCGCGATGCTTCTGGAAGCGCACCCACATATCGGTCTGGATGTACTCAAGCATATGGCCAAGATGGATCGAACCATTGGCATAGGGCAGGGCGCTGGTGACGAGGATCTTGCGTGGCTCGGACATTGGGGCTCGGCTACTTGATGAAACGGAGGTCGGTCACTATAAAGCGCCGGGAAATATATTTCACCCCGTGGCGCTGTTTCAGAATCTTCCCGGCCTGCGAAAGCATGCCGTTAAGCCGCTGGAACGGGTAGGATAGCCGCCTGTTTCAGTCAGTCTTTTTTCGGGAGTAGCCCATGAGCGCCGTCAATCGCGCAGCGGTGGAAGCCGTTCTTCGCCAATACACCGACCCCTATTTGAACCAGGACCCGGTCAGCGCCGGCTGTGTACGCGCCATCGAGGTCCAGGGCGACCAGGTGTCGGTCCGGATGGAACTGGGCTATGCCGCTGGCCTGTTCAAGAGCGGCTGGGCGCAGATGCTGCAAATGGCCATCGAAGGCCTCGACGGCGTGGGTTCGGCCAAGGTCGACATTCAATGTGTGATCGCCCCGCACAAGGCCCAGGCGCAGATCCCCGGTCTGGCTAACGTGAAAAATGTGGTGGCCGTGGCCTCCGGCAAGGGTGGTGTGGGTAAATCCACCACGGCGGCCAACCTGGCGCTGGCGCTGGCGCGCGAAGGCGCTCGCGTGGGGATTCTCGACGCGGATATCTACGGCCCAAGCCAGGGCGTGATGTTCGGCATTGCCGAGGGCACACGCCCGAAAATCAAGGACCAGAAGTGGTTCGTGCCCATCGAGTCGCTGGGTGTGGAAGTGATGTCGATGGCGTTCCTGACCGACGACAACACACCGATGGTATGGCGTGGGCCGATGGTCTCCGGCGCCTTGCTGCAACTGGTCACCCAGACCGCCTGGGGCGATTTGGACTACCTGGTGATCGACATGCCGCCAGGCACTGGTGATATCCAACTGACCCTGGCACAAAAAGTCCCGGTGGCCGGTGCGGTGATCGTCACCACCCCCCAGGACCTGGCGTTGCTGGACGCGAAGAAAGGCGTGGAAATGTTCCGTAAGGTCAACATTCCAGTGCTGGGCGTCGTGGAAAACATGGCGGTACACATCTGCTCCAACTGCGGCCACGCCGAGCATCTGTTCGGCGAGGGGGGCGGCGAGAAACTGGCCACCCAGTACGGCGTCGAGTTGCTCGCCTCGCTGCCGCTGGCAATGGTGATTCGTGAACAGGCCGATGGCGGCAAACCGACAGTGGCTGCCGAGCCAGACGGCCAGATCGCCATGGTTTATCAGGAGCTGGCGCGTCACGTGGGCGCGCGGATTGTGCTGCAGGAAGCGGCTGCTCCGGCCATGCCGACAATTACAGTCAGCGACGACTGAGCCAGTCGTAGGAAACAAGCCTCGAATTTGTCGGGGCTTTTTCTTGTCCGCAGAACGGCCAGGCATTGCTTGCTGCGCTCTTACACAGTTGCTCGTGTAAGCATTTGCTTACTTTCACGTAAGTGTTTGGTTTTTTTAGCGCTGCCGGACGTCTCGAATTGTCTGGCTATATTTCTAATTAATTGAAATATAACAATTATTTATTGGCTTTCGAGCGCGATTGCTCGGCAGGCGGCGGTTTGGATTGCGTTGTACTTCCCTGGGAACTGGCTACTATCTGCCCTGTGTCCACGGATTGACACAGCCATCAAGGAACGATGGTTTGAAGGAACGTCGCAGGATGCGATTCATCAGGATGATGAAAAAGGAATACAGGGACTAGGGAAAAAATGTGGGCGGGTCATACCGCCCCTTTTTTTGCCTGCAGAAAAGTAAAATGCCTGCCCCATAACGCAAAAAAGGCCCACAAAGGGCCTTTTTATTGGACAGCGGCGCTGTCAGCGCTCGAGATCTTTGATCTTGCCTTTCACACCATCCCACTCTTCCGCATCCGGCAGCGACTCTTTCTTCTCCGTGATGTTCGGCCAGATTTCCGCCAGTTCGACGTTCAACTGGATAAATTCCTGCATATCTTCCGGGACCTCGTCCTCGGAGAAAATAGCGACGGCCGGGCATTCAGGTTCACACAGGGCGCAGTCAATGCACTCGTCCGGGTGGATGACCAGGAAATTCGGGCCTTCGTAGAAGCAGTCCACCGGACAGACTTCTACGCAGTCGGTGTATTTGCACTTGATGCAGTTGTCGGTGACGACGAAGGTCATTTCTAATTTTCTCCTCAGGCGGCGGCAGCGAAACCCCTTATGGTGGGGCCCGCGAGGTTTGAGAGCGATAGTCTGCGGACCAGGCTAAAAAAGCCCGCAGCATCCCAAACCGCGCGAGATAATATCAGCTTGCAAGCGTCTGCGTTAGATCCGTGTCTTCAGTGTGTAGAGCATTTCCAGCGCTTTTCGCGGTGTCAAGTCGTCCAGGTCAAGTTTTGCCAACTCATCCAGCACCGGATGGGGCAGGCTGGCAAACATATCGCTCTGGTGTGGCGCGCTGGATTTGCTGCTGGCCTTCTTCGGGCTGGTGACCACGGTTTCGTGGGGCAGGGCAGTGGCCTCCAGGCGGCTGAGGTGCTCGCGGGCGCGGGTGATCACGTCGTTCGGCACACCAGCCAACTGCGCCACGGCCAGGCCGTAACTCTGGCTGGCCGGCCCTGGCAACACATGGTGCAGGAACACGATACGCTCGTTGTGCTCGGTGGCATTGAGATGCACGTTGGCCACCAGTGGCTCGCTTTCCGGCAGCACGGTCAGTTCGAAATAATGGGTGGCGAACAGCGTATAGGCGCGCAGGTGCGCCAGGCGCTCGGCCGCCGCCCAGGCCAGGGAAAGGCCGTCGAAGGTGCTGGTGCCGCGGCCCACTTCGTCCATCAGCACCAGGCTGCGCTCGGTGGCGTTGTGCAGGATGTTCGCGGTTTCGCTCATTTCCACCATAAAGGTCGACCGGCCACCGGCGAGGTCATCGCTGGAACCGATCCGCGTGAAGATGCGATCCACCAGGGACAGCTCGCAACTGGCCGCCGGTACAAAGCTGCCGATATGTGCGAGCAACACGATAAGTGCGGTCTGGCGCATGTAGGTGGATTTACCGCCCATGTTCGGACCGGTGATCACCAGCATGCGGGTATCGTCATCCAGCGACAGGTCGTTGGCGACGAACGGCGTGGTCAATACCTGCTCCACCACCGGGTGGCGACCCTGAACGATGCGCATGCACGGCTCGCTGACAAACCGCGGGCAGTTCAAGTCAAGGTTCAGCGCACGTTCGGCCAGGTTGCTCAGCACATCCAGTTCCGCCAGTGCGGCGGCGGTGTCTTGCAACGGCGCCAAGCGGCCGATCAAATCTTCGAGCAGCGCTTCATACAGCATCTTCTCCCGCGCCAAGGCGCGGCTCTTGGCCGACAGCGCCTTATCTTCGAACGCTTTCAGCTCGGGGGTGATGAAGCGCTCGGCACCTTTTAGGGTTTGACGACGTTGATAGTCGATGGGCGCCTGCTCGGCCTGCTTGCTCGGCAATTCGATGAAGTAGCCATGCACGCGGTTGTAACCGACCTTCAAGTTGGCCAGGCCGGTGCGCGCTTTTTCGCGGGCTTCCAGGTCAATCAGGAACTGCCCGGCGTTCTCGCTCAGGGACTGCAGTTCATCCAGTTCGCTGTCATAACCAGTCTTGAGCACGCCGCCGTCACGAATGATCGCCGGCGGGTTGTCGATGATGGCTTTTTCCAGCAGCGCCGCCAGGTCCGGGTAGGTGCCGGCAGTTACCGAAAGTTGTTGCAGGTGTGGCGTGTCCAGTTCGGTCATCGCCACTTGCAGTTGCGGCAGGGCGCTCAAGGCATCACGCAGACGCGCCAAGTCACGGGGCCGCGCGTTGCGCAGGCCGATCCGCGCCAGGATGCGCTCGATATCGCCGATTTCTTTCAACTGCGGCTGCAGCTTTTCGAAGCGATAGCCGTCCAGCAGGCAGGTAATCGACGTCTGCCGCGCTTGTAATACTGTCAAATCCCGCAGCGGGCGGTTCAGCCAACGGGTCAGCAAGCGGCTGCCCATGGCGGTCTGGCAACGGTCCACCACCGATTGCAGAGTGTTGTCGCGCCCGCCGGCCAGGTTGGTGTCCAGTTCCAGGTTGCGACGGCTGGCGCCATCGAGCACGACGGTGTCGTCCAGACGCTCATGGCGCAGGCTGCGCAAGTGCGGCAGGGCGGTGCGCTGGGTTTCCTTGGCATAGCTGAGCAGGCAGCCGGCGGCGCCGATGGCCAGGGTCAGGGTTTCGCAACCGAAGCCCTTGAGGTCCTGCACGGAGAACTGCTGGCACAGGCTTTTCAGCGCCGAATCACGCTCGAAATCCCACGGTGCGCGACGCTTGGTCCCACGACGACGTTCCGCCGGCAGGTCCTTCGGCCAATCATCCGGGATCATCAGCTCCACCGGATTGATACGCTCCAGCTCCGCCAGCAGGTTCTCCCAGCCTTTGGTCTCCATCACGCTGAAGTTGCCACTGGTGATATCCAGTACCGCCAGGCCGAACAGCCGCTCATCGCCGAGCACCGCAGCGATCAGGTTATCGCGACGCTCATCCAGCAGCGCCTCATCACTCACCGTCCCCGGCGTAATAATGCGCACCACCTGACGCTCCACCGGCCCCTTGCTGGTGGCCGGGTCGCCGATCTGCTCGCAGATCACCACCGACTCGCCCAGCTTCACCAGC
Organism: Pseudomonas emilianonis; assembly: GCF_023072625.1. NCBI lineage: Bacteria > Pseudomonadati > Pseudomonadota > Gammaproteobacteria > Pseudomonadales > Pseudomonadaceae > Pseudomonas > Pseudomonas emilianonis. Next base: position 3,322 of record NZ_JAKNRV010000013.1, on the reverse strand, counting down.
TTGACGAGGTAGCCTTCCAATGAATGGTAAGGAATCCCACACATCGGAATCGACTGCCCCGCCGACTGCCCACGCGCGGTCAGGGTGATGTCCAGCAACTTGGCGGCCTTCTTCGCGTCTTCGTAGAAGATCTCGTAGAAATCGCCCATGCGATAGAACATCAACTGATCAGGGTGCTGGTTTTTCAGGCGCCAGTACTGCTGCATCATTGGGGTGTGGCTGGACAGATCGGAAGTGTTTTTACTCATCAGATAATTAGCGAATTCGTTAAAAGGAGTGGGGCAAAGGGGGCGCTTGGCCCAGCTGATTTTGCGATGGCGGCAAGGTTAACACGCGAGGTCGACCGTTCGCAGGCCCGCTCAAAAGTCACGGAAAATGCATAAAAATGCATAGTCAATGCAAATTAGCATTTGCCAAGCCTGAAATCTGTCGTCACTATCCGCTTTATGCAAAAACGCAACGTTTCTATCGTCTTAAGAGAGCTGCTGGACCGCGACCGGATCTCCCCCACGGAGCTTCACCGGCGTACCGGCGTGCCTCAATCCACGCTGTCCCGGATACTCAGCGGCAAGATCGTTGACCCCTCGGACAAGCACATCTCCCGCATCGCCGAGTACTTCCGCGTCAGCACCGACCAACTGCGCGGGCGCGCGGCGGTGGGCGTTTCGCGGGATGACGGGCGCGACCCGACGCATTCGGAACTCAAGGACATAAGCCTGTGGGATGACGACACCCCCGTGAATGACGACGAGGTGTCGATCCCCTTTTTGCGTGAGGTTGAATTGGCTGCTGGATCAGGAAGATTCGTCATCGAGGAAAGCGAAAAAGCTAGCCTGCGGTTCGGCAAGCGCAGCCTGCGACATAACGGCGTGCAGTTCGACCAGGCCAAGTGCGTGACAGTGCGCGGCAACAGCATGTTGCCCGTGCTGCGTGATGGCGCGACGGTGGGGGTGAATGCGGGCAAGAGCGCGATTGGCGACATCGTCGATGGCGACTTGTACGCCATCAATCACAATGGCCAGTTGCGGGTCAAACAGCTCTATCGCTTGCCTTCCGGGATTCGCCTGCGCAGTTTCAACCGCGATGAACACCCGGACGAGGACTACAGCTTCCAGGACATCCAGGATGAACAAATCAGCATCCTCGGTCATGTCTTCTGGTGGGGCATGTACGCCCGTTAACCTTCTTGCGTAAGACGAAGCCCGCCAATGAGCGGGCTTTTTTTCGTCTGTTGAAAGGCATCAAACCCTTTGCTAGCAAGGCTCTAAATGCATCAGTGCATTTTCATGCTGAAAATAAATGCATTTGTGCATTGACTGTATATGCATACATGCATATTCTTTGTCTCAAGCCGGCCAACAAGGCCTGGTGGAGGCGGCAAGGATGCTGCCAAGGACGACAAGGAAGGCACGCAACATCGGCACGGACGCCATCGAAGCGATGGCAGGGATGCCAAGCAACACCGGCAAGGATGCCGACGCTCTTTAGTTTCACCGTTTTACAAGAACAGGCAGCGATGAACCGGCCTTAACGGTTCAGAGGGTTGGCAACTGACCCGGGTGTGCAGCGTAAAGCACCAGAAGCAGTTATCCGGCAGACAGGGATCGTGGTCGGAAAAACATTGAGGAAAGATCCGTACCGCGCCAGTAGCGCCGAAAGATCGAGGGCCGCATTACTGAAAAGCCCGGGTAACCGGGCTTTTTGGAATGCCTACCTATAAATGGATTTACCCGAACACCGGCATTCTGCCGGCATTGCTCAGCCAGGAGGCGTGACATGACAAACGAGCAGCAAGCGTTAGCGGAAATGCCTATCTGGCTGGTGATCGTACTGGCGCTGATCGGCGGAGTTTCCGGCGAAATGTGGCGCGCCGACAAGGAGGGCGCCCGTGGTTGGTCGCTGATCCGGCGCCTGGCGCTGCGGTCTGGGGCGTGCATGGTGTGCGGGGTCTCGGCGTTGATGCTGTTGTACGCCGCCGGTATGTCGATCTGGACTGCCGGCGCCCTCGGTTGCCTGACCGCCATGGCCGGTGCGGACGTTGCCATCGGCCTTTATGAACGTTGGGCGGCCAAGCGCATTGGCGTAAACGAGGCCCCGCCCTCCCGCCCGGATCAGCAGTAACCGCTGCAAGGACGCGACTGATGACATTTATCGAAAAACCTTCCCAACTGCCCATCGCAATTGGTGAAGCGCTCAAGGGCGCCTTCCCACAATTGCGCGTGGGCAATCACCAGGACTTCCAGGGCGCCGGGGATAAAACCGGCGTGCTGATTACTGTGGAACGCAACGGCCCCGGCGTTCGATCCCTTGAAGGGCGCAAGGCCCATGCACTGTCGGTGTCACTCATGGCCAGGGTTGCCAGCGGTTCGGCGCCTTACGACGCCTGCGACCTGGCCAGCCAATTGATGGATTTGGCCCTCGATAATCGCTGGGGCCTGCCGGCGGATCAGTGCGACCTGCCAACCGCCATCGTCGCGGCGCCGACCCTACAGGGCAGTGCCGAAACGGACTACGACACCTGGACAGTGTCCTTCACCCAAAACATCTACCTCGGCCCGCCGTTACTCGAAGATCCCACCGGAAAACCTCTGTTTGCCTGCACGTGGGAAGTCTCGAATATCGACGATCCTGACCAATACCGACCATTGCAGGAGTAGTCCATGTTCGATGCGCTGTTACGCATGCAACTGGAACCGATCGTCCAGCGTCTGGCGGAAATGGAGGTCCAGCTCGAAGAGCGACACGCGCCTCCCGTCAGTGGCCTTGTAGTGCCTGCCTACACCACCACCGGCGGCGTAGCTCATGCAGCCCCGCGAGCCCGACTTGACCCGGCGCATGCTCAGCGAATTGTCGCCATCACCGACGACGGTGATAACGCCGTGATCGCCTTGCGTGCCTGCCAGGCGTATGTGCGGGCCATCGCGCGTTAGTGTCTTGAGGCACGCTGCAACTTGCATGGCTGATGGGCTCCTGTAGGGTAGGCAAACGCCCGCCCACTCCAGGAGACGACTGTGAAAGAAATCACCCCACTTGCCGCTGAACTGGGTCGACGTTTACAGGTGCTCAATGCCCATGTCACCACTGCCGAGTCGTGTACCGGTGGCGGCATCGCCGAAGCCATCACGCGGATACCCGGGAGTTCGGCGTGGTTCGAAGCGGGATATGTCACCTATTCCAACCGGCAGAAGACTCGGCAACTGGATGTGCCGGAGGAACTGTTCGGAAAAGTGGGGGCCGTCAGCCGCGAGGTGGTCGAGGCCATGGTCAGGGGCGCCCAGGAAAAAAGCCTGGCGCGCTTTGCCGTGGCGGTCAGCGGCAAGTG
>NZ_JAKNRV010000139.1:0-12856 GCF_023072625.1 Pseudomonas emilianonis | reverse complement strand
CGTTGCAGCGGCAAGGGTTGCGGCAGGCCGATGGCCTGGGCCAGGCGTCGGCCCCAGGCGGAATTGACGAACGATAGGTAACTGTCACTCATATAAACATCCATTCACAACAGGGTATCGGCATGAACACCCGATCAATGTGGCAGTTGGCTTGCCTGCGATGGCATCACCTCGGTTTGGCTGACTTGCATCACAGCCAAGCCAGTTCCCACACTGACCGCGTTCATTCAGTGCCACTCAATTGACCGAGGCATTCTCGCCCTGGCTGGTGCGACGCTTGGTGGACGGTTCCAACGCTTGCTTGCGTTGCTGCAACGCCTCCAGCAAACCGAAGTCCTGCGGGAAGTCGTCGACCTGGATGGCGTGGTCGGCATATTCCACATAGCGCGCGAGCAAGGCCTCTTCGTCGCTGCTGATCAAGTCCAGCGCCCGCGCCTTGACGCGCCAGGCGGCAAAGGCCGTGGCGGCGATCGGCATCGGTTCGAGTAAGCCCTGTTTGGTCGCAGGCTTGAGCCGCGCTTCGATCAGTTCCACTTGCGGCAACAGGCGGAAAGCCAATTCGCCGTAGGCCAGCTTGTCGATTTCCGGACGTGGGATGTAGGAATTGGCCAGCAAGCGCTCGCGGGTTTCGCCGGGGGTCTGCACCACATCCGCCACCTGAGCCAGCAGCCGATCCGAGGGTTTGCGCAACGGGATGCCAAACGGAAAACTCAAGCCGCGCACCACCGCCGCTGCGGCTTTCGACGGATAGTTATCGAGTGTTTCGGCGAGGGCTTCATGGGCGCGCAGCAACGCATCCTGGGCCGACCAATGCACCAGCGGCAAATCCGCCTGGGGCCGGCCGTCATCTTCAAAGCGCTTGAGCACGCAGGACAGGATGTACAACTGCGACAGAATATCCCCCAGACGCCCGGTGATACTTTCCTTGCGCTTGAGCGCACCGCCGAGCACGCCCATGGAAACATCCGAGATCAACGCCAGCACCACCGACAGCCGATTGGCCTGGCGATAGTAGGACGCCAGCGCCGAGTCGGTCTTCACCGGGGCGGCAATCAAGCGCCCGCCGGTCAACGCATGCACCGCTGCGCGTGTGGTGTTGGCGAGGACAAAGCTCACATGGCCGAACATCGCACGGTCAAACGCCTCCAGCGCCTTGCGCCGGTCGGGGTTGCGCGCGGCCTCCATCTCGCGGAACACATAGGGATGGCAACGAATCAGGCCCTGGCCAAAGATGATCAGGCAGCGCGTCATGATGTTCGCGCCTTCCACCGTGATCGCAATCGGACTTTGCTGATAGGCGCGGGCCAGGAAGTTATTCGGGCCCATGCAGATGCCCTTGCCCGCGACGATATCCATGCCGTCGTTGACGATCATCCGCGCACGCTCGGTGACGTGGTACTTGGCGATGGCCGAAATCACCGAGGGTTTTTCCCCTGCATCCAGGGACGCCACCGAGACCTTGCGCACCGCATCGCAGGCATACAAATGCCCGGCCATGCGCGCCAACGGCGCCTGCACGCCCTCGAACTTGCCGATGGGCAGGCCGAACTGTTTGCGCATCGCCGCATAGGCGGTTGTGCCGCGTACCGCGACCTTGCCCAGGCCGACGTTGGCCGATGGCAGGGAAATCGCCCGCCCGGCCGCCAGGCATTCCATCAACATGCGCCAGCCGTTGCCGACTTGTTCGCGGCCACCGATTACCCACTCCAGGGGAATGAACACATCCTTGCCGGTGGTAGGACCGTTCTGAAACACCGCGTTGAGCGGCCAGTGACGGCGACCGCTGTTGACGCCGGGATGGGACGTCGGGATCAGCGCACAGGTGATCCCCAGCGAACCGGGCTGCCCGAGCAAGCCATCCGGGTCTTCGGCGCGAAACGCCAGGCCGAGCACCGTGGCAATCGGCCCAAGGGTGATGTAGCGCTTGTCCCAGGTCACGTTGAAACCCAGCACTTCCTCGCCTTCGTGCAGGCCTTTGCAGACGATGCCCAGGTCTGGAATCGCCCCGGCGTCGGAACCGGCATACGGGCTGGTCAGCGCGAAACACGGGATGTCTTCGCCACGCGCCAGGCGCGGCAGGTAGTAATTGCGCTGGGCATCAGTGCCGTAATGCAGCAGCAGTTCCGCCGGGCCCAGGGAGTTGGGCACCATCACCGAAATCGCCGCCGCCGAGCAGCGTGTCGACAGCTTCATCACCACTTGCGAATGCGCGTAGTGGGAGAAGCCTTTGCCGCCGTACTGCTTGGGAATGATCATGCCGAGGAAACCGGCGTCCTTGGTGTACTGCCAGCCTGCGGGGGACATGTCTTGCCAGACCTGGGTGGTTTCCCAGTCGTTGGCGATGTCGCACAGGGTTTCGACTTCATTGTCGAGGAACGCCTGTTCCTCGACGCTCAGGCTGGCCGGCGCGGCTTGCAGCAAGCGTTGCCAGTCGGGTTTGCCGCTGAACAGCTCGGCGTCCCACCACACGGTGCCAGACTCGATGGCCGCGCGCTCGGTGTCGGACATCGCCGGCATAACTGTACGAAACAGGCTCAGAGCCTTGTTGGTCAACAGGCTGCGACGCAGCGGTTTGATTGTCATCAGCAACGCCGGCAACACCACCAGCAGCGCCACGATGGTGCTGCCGAAAACGGCGACCACGTTGAACAGGTAGCCGGCCGCCAACCAGGCCAGGCTGGCGCCCAGCCAGTGGACAGCGGCGGCTTGTCTATACGCCAGGGCAATCGCGGCTGCGAAACCCACCAATAACCAGATCACCATGGGGATACCTCTACTCGATTCAGGGCGTGGCCAACGCTGGTGCAGATCGACATGAACTGCGGCGCAGGGCCACACTACAAACTTGGAAAAGCACATTCAAATTATCTTTTGAAATTTTTATTTAATTACTAGGCAAAAAATACTGGGCTGAGCACGTCAGCCTGGGTCATGAATACGAAAATCGGAATAGGTCACATGACGACCCGTAGATGAGGGCAAACAGCTGGAAGAAGGCATTCAGATGCGCTAAGTGCCTTCCTCCATAGCCCTCGATATCTGTTAGAACTTGTAGGTGGCCGATACGCTGACCACATCGCCTGACGACTCAGCCTTACCGTCCAGGCTGGCGCCACCCAAGCGGTCAACGTTTTTGGTTTTCAGCTTCACTTCCTGCACGAACTGATGGGAATACGCCAAGTCAAGACTCAAGCCCTTTACAGCCTTTACCTCGTAACCTGCACCGAACGACAAGAACGTACGATCACCATCCGGGATACGGGGGTCACGGGTCGAGTTGCGGGTTGGTGTCTGGTCAAGGGCCACACCGGCACGCAGCGTCAGTTCATCGGTGGCACGGAAGTCGCCGCCGAGGGAGTACATCCAGGAGTCTTTGTAGTTGTAGGGGATTGAGACGATGGTGATATCGCCGGACTTGAGCGTTAGGTCCTTGAACGACGACCACTGCGTCCAGTTCACACTTGCGCCCAAGGTGAATCGGTCATTGAACTGATGCACCCAGTCAAAGCCCGCAGTCGCGGGAATATCCAGTTGAGTACTGGCATGTGCGCCATCCGGATACAACGCCAGCCCAGGATAAGCCGACCCAACCAGCGTGCCAGTGCCAGTGAACGGGTTCGGTTGAGTCATCAGGGCATAGCTGTACGAATCTGAACGAATGTTGTACTTGCCCGTCATCTTGTTCTTGATCTTGGCGTGATAGTTCAGGCCCAAGGTGTCTTGGTCAGTGGGTTTCCAGGTAATACCGGTAAACCAGCCGGTGGAGATATTGTCGACCTTGACCCGTATCAGCGCGCCTCCGACACCTGCCGGCAAGTCAATACTGCCCAGTAATGGGTCTTGGGAGTTGGCAGCAGCCGCCAACAAATCGATGTTCTGACTCACAAACCCTTTACTGTGTTGAACAATAAGCCCACCGCCGATGGAGAACTGATCATTGACTTTGAACGAAAGCGAACCGGTCAATCCCACGGTTTCGATCTTGGTGTCCACAGCAAAATCGCGAAGTTTTGAGTCTTCGTCCCAAGTTGAGCGCATCCCTTGTGGCACCACTTGGCTCAAGCCAAAAGCGAACCGGTCCCCCAGGGGCATCACCATGAACCCGGTCGGCAACCAGGCAGTGAAACCACCCTCGCCACCATCATTGTTGTTGACCGTTGGCGATGAAAGGTCAGGGAAACCATCCGCACCTATTGGACTGTTCGAGACAGGGTTACCCAGATAATCATTAGCCGCGCCCTTATACTTGATTTTGATGCGCGCGTAGTCGACCGTCATTTGTGCGACGTTCTGGTCCACAAACGCCATCGCGGCGGGGTTGTTGTACGCCGAACTGGGGTCATTTTTGAACAACGAACCACCACCAAAGGCACGCCCCCAACCAGGTGCCCCATAAGTCGGTGTGGAAAATCCGCCGGCCTGCACGGGCGTGGCAACCATCACCCCGCCCATCAACGCCAGTCCCAGCAAAACCTGTACCTGTTGTTTTTTATTATTCATGCGGCACTCCTTATTGTTATCTCACTGAACCAGCCCTAGCCGGATCGCTTGCTGCTTTATTTGCCCACTTGAAGGCATATTTGAATCAGTAGATGGCGATCCAATTCATGGCGTGATCGTCAACGCTGGTGAGGGTTTAAAGTTGAACGTGATCAGTCTGCAGGTTGAATTCACGGTGTGGGGGCTAGTGAGGCTGAAGGTATCGTCAGCAGCACTCCACTGCATCGCAACTGCACTCGGAGTGGCGCAACTGTCGTAGGCGAATTTCTGCATGAAGCCTGAGAGGCTCGCGGTATTGGCACTTGTGGGCACCAGCGTCCAAGGCAGATTCAATGGCCCGGAAATATTGCATAAGGCATTTCCCGTAAAAGTAGCGCCGGTGATAGTTGCACTCGAACCGTCAGCCGCTACTTGTCCAGTCAATGCAATGCTGCAGGGAATAGGTGTCCACACCAACGGCTTTATTCCCGTCGCAATTGTGCCGGTTGCGTTAAAAGCAGCACCCGTCTGGGCAAATGTTGCGGCTCTGACCATGGAGGAACCAAACACCAAACCTAGTAACACGGCAGCTAAAGAAATACGTGGAATAACATGTTGCATTGTGTTGACCCTCAACTTTCTTGTTGTTGTCAGTCGGTAGCGCCGATTTCTTGTATTTAAGAAAAGCTCCCTAAACAAGCGCCTCGTTAGAGGCGCCTGCCTTTCAACGGGTGATCAACCCTTTCCACGGATTACATACTTCAAGGAACAATGGTGACACCAGTGGCTTTGACATTCAGCGACTGCACGGTGCAACCGCCGGAAAGCGCTTGGTTAGCGGCAGTCAGGGTGATGGTTTTATCCGAATCCAGAGGACCGGTAGTTGAAGCCAGACCTACGTTAATGATAGACGGGCCGCAGCTTGTTCCGGGGATCAAAGGCGGTACACCGGTAATGGTGTAACCGACGTTGGTTGCGGTGCCTGAAGTTGTGGTGACCGCTGTCAGCAACCATGGCAAGCCGGTGATCTGAGGCAAATTGCACAGAGTGCTGCTGCCGGGAGACACGACCACATTGGTGATATCAGCCTTGCCATCAGAACGAACCGTCCCTGAAAAAACGGCTTTACACGTCACGGCAGCGCCAAACGACGACGGGGATTTGACGACGATAGTGCCCGTAGCGTCGGTTTGGAAAGTCTTTCCAACAGGGCTAAAAGACGCCGCACCGGCCATCGAGGCAGCGCCCATGCACACGGCCAAAGCAGACAACGACACGAGGGTTTTCAAACTTTTCATTATTTTTCCTCACATGTTATGGCGAGTCATTCGCCAGGGGTAATGGCCATGATCGAGAGGTCACGGAGAAACTGCAGAACGTCCCTTTCCAGCCAAATCTCAATTCAATTACCGCTACAACAGTTGGATGTGTTTATTCGACAACTTTGAAGTTGGCCGGCATCTTGATCGACACGGCCTTGATCTTGCAGTCTTCGCCAATCGGCACATTGGCGGCTTCCAACTTGCCGGTGGCGTTATCCCAGGTGCCGTCGGCCGTGGACGGGCCACACTTGCCGCCCAGACCGAAGGCGTGGACGTCCACGCTGATCTTCGACATCGAGCCGCTTTGGGTGTCTTTGGCCACCAATATCCACGGCAGGTTGATCGCTTCGACCCGGCTGCACTTGAGGCCGCCGTCGAATTCGACCGTGTCGACATTGACGGACGAGCCATCGGCCGCCACCTTGCCGGCGACTTTGATGGTGCAGTCGGCACTGATCAGCTTGCCTTTGGAAAAGCTGATGGGGCCTTGGGCAGTAAACGCACTGCCGGCAGGTTCGATGCGCGCGGCCTGGGCCTGGTGATAGACAATCAGGCCCAACGCGGCCAATACGATATGGGTGGTGAACTTGGCAGGTGTTTGCATGGTGTACGTCCTTCCCTTGCTTTTATTTTTGTTGGGTCAAACAACTTTCTTGCAATGAAATCGACAAATTCCGGGTGATAGAAAACAGCGCCACACGACGATCCTGAGCACGCTATTTAACTTTTCAATTAATATCAGAACGTTTTGTTATTGCCGCCGTACTGTTCCAGATACTGCAACCGTTTTGAGGGTTGAAGATTGGTCAAAGTTATATCCCCAGCATAATGCCTGAGCACTCGATGATCCATCCGTCGTCGCCACAAGTACGGTACATAAGCCCAGACAATCATGCTCGCGTACCCGTAGGGAAGTTGCGGCGATTCATCAAAGTGACGCAACGATTGATAACTGCGCGTCGGGTTGGCGTGGTGATCGGAATGCCGTTGCAGCTGGAACAGAAAGATATTGGTGACAATTCGATTACTGTTCCACGAGTGCCGCGGTGAGCAACGCTCATAACGACCATTGGGCAACTTCTGGCGTTTAAGGCCGTAGTGTTCGACGTAGTTCACCACTTCCAGTAGCGAGAAGCCGTAGATGCCCTGGATGATCAGGAATGGAATCACCGCCGCCCCCAACCAGGCAATCATCGCGCCCCACAACACCACGCTGTACATCCAGGCGCTGAGCACTGCGTTTTTCCAGTGCCAGGCCGGCAGGCCGAGTTTGCGCAGGCGTTCGCGCTCCAGGTTCCACGCCGAGCGTGCGCTGCACCACACCGAGCGCGGCAGGAAGGCCCAGAAACTCTCGCCAAGACGCGAGCTGGCCGGATCTTCCGGGGTGGCGACACGAACATGATGGCCGCGGTTATGTTCGGTGTAGAAGTGCCCATAGAACGTCGGCGCCAGGGTGACTTTGGCCAGGAACACTTCCAGCGGCTTGGGCTTGTGCCCCAGTTCGTGGGCGGTGTTGATCGCGATGCCGGTCGCGGCGCCCGTCGACATGGCCATGCCCAGGTATGTGAACGCACTGACCTGGCCGTGCAACTGGGTGCGCGAGGTGATATAGGCGGCCGTTTTTGCCAGCCAGTTCGACGGTTCCAGTGCGGCGCTGGCCTGGAGCAAACCGCCGTTGATGATCCAGTCGATGCCGCCAGCAGCCAGCCAGCCGGTGATCACCACCGAAGCGATGACGAACAGCACGCCGGTGTAGACGATCCAGCGGTAGTAGCGTTGGGATTCGAGGTGGCCGACGGCGGACTCGGGCGGGTTACTGACGTCTTCGCCCAGCAGGCCGTCGATCAGTGGGATGAGGCCGAAGATCACCAATACACCGACCCACCACAGGTGTTGCATACCGGTGGTGATCGCCAGCGTGCCGGAGAGCAAAGGCGTCGCCAGGGGCAGGATGCCGAGCCACCACAGGTGGCGCTTGCCGTCGGCCCAGACCTGCGGGGTTGCCAGGGTGTGACTCATGGCAACCTCCGGACGAGGCAGGTGCAAAACAGGTTCGAGGAGCGCTCAAGGCTCCGGGAAATCAACCATGCGATAAAAGACGTTTTTTTCATTGTTATTCGCTCTTAGGCATTTCAAAAATCATTTCAAAACAAACATTGAAATATTTTTTTAAATAAATAACGCGGAATCGTTAGGTCGTCAACTAGTTTTTCAAGCCCTTGTTGACGTGACCGAGCAGTCTCTTTTCCAGCCGCAAGGTCAGGTGCCTAGGACAAGCATTGACGCTGTTCAACCGCGGGTCGGAGGGCACAACTATTTGCTCGCCAGGGCGAACGGAGGATGCAACACCGTGGCGTTTTGCACCGGCCGGGCACGTTTAGCCACCTGTTCCACCACCGCCACCACGCGCTCCGTGGCGGTGATCGGCAGCATATGGCCGCGCCCTTCCACCAACTGCAACTTGACGCCGGGCACCAGGCTCGCCAGGGCCTGACCGTGCTTTTGAAAGTCCAGCACCTGGTCCTTTGCGCCATATATCAGGCCAATGGGCAGGGTCAGTTGTGGGTAGCGCTTGACCATGCCCGGCAGGTGATCGTTGACCTGGTTGATCTCGGTGGAGGCAGCGTAGAAGTTGGCCGGGCGCATGCCGAGCACCCCGCCGCCGCGGGTGGCGAAGTCCGCTGGAGCGGGATCGGGGGCGAACACGCCTTTGACCACCGAACCTTTGGTCAGCAGGCCGATAGGCAGGGTCAGGGTATGCGACAGCCAGCGACGCAACCCTGCCGGGCGCACCGCCAATGACAGGAATACCAGCGGCAACAGGCGCTGGGGATGGGTGAGCGGTGCCACCAGGATCAACCCCGAGACCGCGTGGGGATGGTCAAGCGCCAGTGCCAGGGCAATCGCACCGCCGAGGGAATGCCCCAGCACCAGCGGTTTTTCCAGGCCCAGCGTCTGAATAAAGGCAGCGATTTGCCGGGCCTGGGCCGGCAGGTCCGCCGCCGTACCCGGATGCCGGGAGGAATAGCCCGACCCCGGTCGGTCGACGCTGATGACGCGAAAATGCTGGCGTAACTGGCCGGACAAGGCGTAGGTCAGGTTGCGACTGCTGCCCATCAGCCCGTGAATCATCACCAGCGCCGGGCCCTTGCCCTCGTCGTAATAATGAAAGCGCTCGCCATCGACCTCGACGAAGCGCCCGTTGCCTGGAACGGCCGCTTCAATGCGCCGTGTCATCCAGGCACTGAAGCCCCCTAACACAACGCTCGCTGCGACCAGCACACCCGCAGCAATAACCCATTCAACAGCCATAGCTCGGTCCTCTGCTTCCCTGCTGCCGACCGCCCGACCGGAATTGATCAAGGCCTCAGCCATCGTCCACACCCTGGACCTAAACTGCGTGCATACCGTCGGACACGTCGCACATGAGGAGCCAGGGACTAGCGTAGGCGATATTTTCAGGTAGATTATTTAAAATCTTTTTTTAAAATAAGTAATTCAATTTTTCTTTGCAATGGTGTTCTATCTAAAAGACAAAACAAAAACAGGAGCACATCCGATGCCCACGCAGGACAGCCTATGAATGCCCACAGTGATTCCATCGACATCGCCATCATCGGTTCAGGCTTTGCCGGCCTGTGCATGGCGATCAAGCTCAAGGAAGCCGGGTTTACTGACTTCTTTATCGCCGAGCAGGCCGAGACACTCGGCGGCACCTGGCGCGACAACCACTACCCTGGGTGCGCCTGCGATGTGCAGTCCCATGTCTATTCGTTTTCGTTTGCGTCCAACCCGGACTGGACACGCCAATTCGCCCCGCAAGCGGAGATCCGCGCCTACCTGGAGCAATGCGCCCGACGTTTCGCGCTGGCGCCGTATCTGCGCTTCGGCATGGGCCTGCAACGGGCGGTGTTCGATGAGCAGCAACAACGCTGGCAACTGAGCTTCAGCGGGGGGCGCCAGGTCAGTGCACGGGTGCTGGTGTCGGGGATGGGCGGGTTGTCGCGCCCGGCGCTGCCGGATATCCCGGGGCTGGACAGCTTCAAGGGCCCGCGCTTTCACTCCCAGCAGTGGGACCACGACTATTCATTGCAGGGCAAGCGTGTGGCGGTGATCGGCACTGGCGCCAGTGCCATTCAGTTCGTGCCGCAGATCGCGCCGCAGGTGGCGCATCTCGACCTGTTCCAGCGCACCCCGCCGTGGATCATGCCCAAGCCCGACCGGCCGATTTCGCGGGTTGAGCGCTGGGCGTTCAAGCACCTGCCCTTCACCCAACGGCTGGTGCGCGGCGCCTTTTATTGGGCGCTGGAAGGCCGCGTGGTGGGCTTTGCCCGGCACCCACGGCTGATGCGGATGGTGCAGAAAATCGCCCTGCGGCATTTGCACAAACACGTCACCCGCCCTTCCCTGCGCAAGGCGCTGACGCCGGACTACACCCTCGGCTGCAAGCGCGTGCTGATCTCCAACGACTATTACCCGGCGTTGTCGCGCAGCAATGTGCAGGTGGTGACCGACAGCGTGCTGCGCATCGAAGCCGATGGCGTGATCACCGCCGACGGCGTCAAGCACCCGGCCGATTGCCTGATCTTCGGCACCGGCTTCCAGGCCACCGACCCGCTGCCCCGCGACTGCATCATCGGGCGTCACGGCGTCGACCTGATGGACGCCTGGCACGACGGCGCCCACGCCTACAAAGGCGCCACGGTGCCCGGCTACCCGAACCTGTTCCTGATCATCGGCCCCAACACCGGCCTGGGGCACAACTCGATGATCCTGATGATCGAAGCCCAGGTCACTTACATCCTCGATGCGCTGCAACAGATGCAGCGCCACCGCATCGCCACGGTAGACGTCAAACCCTCGGTGGAACAGGCCTACAACCGCCAACTGCAGGACAAACTCACGCGCACCATCTGGAACACCGGCGGCTGCCGGAGCTGGTACCTCGACCCCCGCACCGGCAAGAACACCACCCTGTGGCCGGGCTCGACCTGGCGCTTCAAACAAATCACCCGGCATTTTGCGCTCAAGGATTATGTCGCCGGCATGGCGCCGATTGACGCGGCTGCCCGCGCAACGGCTGCGCCACACTCCACCGCAGAAGGGAGCCTGTCATGAAGTCATTCAACGGTCGTGTGGCAGCGATCACCGGCGCGGCATCCGGCATGGGCCGTGCGTTGGCCCTGGCCCTGGCGCGAGAAGGTTGCCACCTGGCGCTGGCGGACAAGAACAGCCAAGGCCTGGAACAGACCTTGGCGCTGATCAAGACGTCGACGCTGTCACCGGTGCTCGTCACCACCCAGGTGCTGGATGTGTCCGACCGCCAAGCCATGGAGGCCTGGGCCGCGCGCTGCGTCGCCGATCACGGCCAGGTCAACCTGATCTTCAACAACGCCGGGGTGGCGCTGTCGAGCACCGTCGAAGGCGTGGACTACAGCGATCTGGAATGGATCGTCGGCATCAACTTCTGGGGCGTGGTGCATGGGACCAAGGCCTTCCTGCCGTATCTCAAGGCCAGCGGCGAGGGCCATGTGATCAACACCTCCAGCGTGTTCGGGCTGTTTGCCCAGCCCGGCATGAGCGGCTACAACGCCAGCAAATTCGCGGTACGCGGGTTTACCGAAGCCCTGCGCCAGGAGTTGGACCTGCAACATTGCGGCGTCTCGGCCAGTTGCGTCCACCCCGGCGGCATCCGCACCGATATCTGCCGCAGCAGCCGCATCGACGCCAACATGACGGGCTTTCTGATCCACAGCGAACAGCAGGCCCGCGCCGATTTCGAAAAGCTGTTCATCACCGACGCCGACCAGGCCGCCAAGGTGATCCTGCAGGGCGTGCGCAAGAATAAACGGCGCGTACTCATCGGCCGCGATGCGTATTTCCTCGACCTGCTCGCCCGCTGCCTGCCGGCGGCCTATCAAGCGCTGGTGGTGTTCGCCAGCAAGCGTATGGCCCCCAAGCAACGCACGCCGGTGCTTGAAACCAACGACGAACCCCGTCTCTGAACAGGAGCAAGCCCATGCTGCCGATCCGTCGCGATATCCGTTTTGCCTTGCCCGCCGAACGCATCAAAAACTGGCACGAACAAGGCCCGTTCATCACGCACTTTTTCAATGCGCTGTCGCTGCTGTTTCCCCAGGGCGAGCTGTTTTTCATGGACAGCGTGCGCCACTACCGCCAACGCATCGATGACCCGGCGCTGACACAAGAGATCCAGGGTTTTATCGGCCAGGAGGCCATGCACAGCCGCGAACACGTGGCCTACAACGACTTGCTGCACGCCGCAGGCCTGCCGGCACATCGCCTGGATCGACGCCTGAAATTCTTCCTCGACCTGCAGAAAAAACACCTGCCGCCGTCGTTCAACCTGGCGGTGACCATCGCCCTTGAGCATTACACCGCGATGCTCGCGGAAATCCTGCTGAGCGACCCCTCGCGCTTCGGCGATTCGCTCAAGGGCTACCAGCAGATGTGGTACTGGCACGCCCTCGAAGAAACCGAGCACAAGGCGGTGGCGTTCGATGTGTGGAACCGCGTGATCAAGCCAGGCCCGCTGCGCTACCTGCTGCGCACCGGGACGATGCTGACCACGACGCTGCTCTTCTGGCTGGTGGTGTTTGATTTCCACGTGCGCCTGCTGATTGCCGACCGCCAGGCCGGCGGGCACCTGCAAGGGTTCTGGCGCATGCTCAAGTTTTTGTACGGGCCCAAGGGCGTGTTCCCGCGGATGCTGCGGCCGTGGCTGCACTACTTCAAACCGGGCTTTCATCCGTGGGACCACGACAACCGTGCGCGCCTGGCGAGGATCGCTGGCTTGGTCGAAGAGATCGAGCAGACCCAGCGCGAATACCGTTCAGCCCAGGCCTAGGCTTAGTGCGTACAAAACCTGGCAAATGATCACCCCGCAGCGCCATTTGCAGCACCACGGTCGCCCTATCACCGTGGGTGCTCAGGATGGCGCAAACACTGTTCAAACTGCGCTTCACCGAGCGTCTGGCCGCCTTGGCCAGTTTTGCGCTCGTACACCTGCGTTTTAAGGTGCCTCAGCACGATCA
>NZ_JAKNRV010000138.1:0-12882 GCF_023072625.1 Pseudomonas emilianonis | reverse complement strand
GGCGTGGGACGGGTTTGCGGCGGCGGTCGCGGCGGATGCGTGTATCGAAGCGCAAGGCAGTGGGCAAATTGTCCACGTCAGCCTGCCTGAGCGTCCGCGCTTCTACGGCTAACACGCGGTCAATGTGGAAGGGGGCTTGCTCCCGAGAGCAGTGGGTCAGCCAATAAATCTGGATCTGACCCACCGCCATCGGGGGCAAGCCCCCTCCCACAGTTGGATTGGGTGTGCACTTCAAATGAAGGAGTGAATGTATGCGAATTGGACTAGTCGGCTATGGCCATGGAGGGCGCTTTTTTCATGCGCCGCTGATTGCAACCCTGCCAGGCGCTACTTTTGTTGGCGTGGTGACTCGCTCACCCGAGCGCCGCCAGCAGTTGAGCACTGATTTTCCAGGGGTTAAAGCCTTTGACAGCATCGGTCAGATCGTCGAGGCCGGCGTCGATGCGCTGGTGATTTCCACCACGCTTAAAGGGCGCCCGGCACTGGTACTCGAAGCCATTGAGCACGGTGTCGCCGTCGTCAGCGACAAGCCCTTTGCCGCCAACGCCGAACAGGCCCAGGCGCTGATTACTGCGGCCGAACGCCACGGCGTGTTGCTCAGCGTCTACCAGAACCGGCGCTGGGATTCGGATTTCCTGACCTTGCGCAAACTGATCGACGCCGGCGCCCTGGGTGCTGTCACGCGGTTTGAATCCTGCGTCGAACGTTTCAGCCCGCAAGCCGTGGGCAATGCCAGCGGCGGCGGCTGGCTGCGCGACTTGGGCAGCCATCTGGTAGACCAGGCGCTGCAACTGTTCGGCCCGGTGGATCGGGTCTTCGCGCAATTGCACTACAGCGCCGAACACCCCAGCGTCGACCACGGCTTCTTTGTTGCCCTGACCCACCGCAACGGGGTGATTTCCCACCTGTGGGGCAATGCCTTGCAGAACAGCCCGGCACCGCGCTTCAGGGTCAGCGGCACCCTGGGTTGCTACACCATCGAAGGGCTGGACGGCCAGGAAGACGCACTGATGGCCGGCAAGTCGCCCAAAACCGAGGGCGAGCACTGGGGCTTTGAGGAGCACCGCCGCTGGGGCTGGTTCGAACAAGGTTCGGAGCGCGAGCGTGTGCCGTCGGAGAAAGGCTGCTGGACGCAGTTCTATCGCCAGTTGCAGTCCGCCGTGCAAGGGCAGGGGCCGCTGCCGGTGGACGCCTATGAGGCGCTGGAAACCACCCGTGTCCTGGACGCTGCACGCCTGAGCGCCGAGCGGCAGCAGGTGGTTTTAATGGAAATAGAATTAAATTCTAAAACATGTTGATATAGAAATTATTTTCCAATAAAGTCTTTTCCAGGTTGCATAAAGTACGTCCGGATTCGATTCCGGCGACTCAACAAAAACAAGATCAAAAACAACCAGGTACCGTCAGATGAAAATCTTCAACGCTGTACTGCGAGTTTTACGCCCTGCCCACACGCCACGCGGTCTGCCCCGCGCCCGGCCGTTTTACTTTTCCTTCCTTAATGTGCTGTGCGTCGAAAACCAAGGCGCCCTGGTGTGCTGCATTCCGGGGGCACCGGTCGTCCGCCTGCCGTCATCCTCGCTCTGATAAACGCTACGTCCAGAAAACCAACAAGAAAGTGGAGACAGACCGTTCATGAAGACCCCGATCCGTTTTACCGCGCTGGCGTTGTCCCTGCTGCTGGCCAGCGGTTTTGCTGCAGCTGCCGATCTGAAGATCGGCGTGAGCATGTCGCAGTTCGATGACACCTACCTGACCAACGTGCGTGAGTACATGGACAAGCAAGCCAAGTCCTATCCCAAGGGCGATGGTGTGCAGTTGCAGTTCGAAGACGCGCGCGCCGACGTGGTCAAGCAACTGAGCCAGGTCGAGAACTTCATCAGCCAGAAGGTCGATGCGATCATTGTCAACCCGGTGGACACGGCGTCCACGGCGCGAATCAGCAAGTCAGCGCTCGAGGCGGGTATTCCGCTGGTCTACGTCAACCGCCGACCGGACCAGAAAGATCTGCCCAAAGGCGTGGCCGCCGTGACCTCCAATGATGAAGAGGCCGGCCGCATGCAAATGCAATACATCGCCGAAAAACTCGGCGGCAAGGGCAAGGTCGTGATCCTGCTCGGTGACTTGGCGAACAACTCCACCACCAACCGTACCAAGGGCATTAAAGAAATCCTGGCCAAGTACCCGCAGATCCAGATCGAGCAGGAACAGACCGGTATCTGGCTGCGTGACCGCGGGATGACCCTGGTCAACGACTGGTTGACCCAGGGCCGCGAATTTAATGCCGTGCTGGCCAATAACGATGAAATGGCCATTGGCGCCGCCATGGCGTTGAAGTCGGCCGGCACCAAGCCGGGCAGCATCTTGATTGCGGGGGTCGACGGCACGCCGGACGGCTTGAATGCGATCACTAAAGGCGAAATGACCGTGTCGGTGTTCCAGGACGCCAACGGTCAGGCGGTCGGCTCGGTGGAGGCGGCGCGCAAGATGGCGAAGAAGGAGACGATCGAGCAGAACATTGTCATCCCGTTCAAGCTGATCACCCCGGACAACGTCAAAGACTTCAAGTAGCCCCACCATCACAACAATAAGCCGGTAGGGCGGTCGTGCCCGCCCTGCCGATGGAGTACCGTCCTATGCTTGCTCAAGCCACTGTCTCGCAGCCTCCCGGTATCCAGCCTTCACTGCTGGAAGAACCCTACCTGCTGGAAATCCTCAACATCAGCAAAGGTTTTCCCGGTGTGGTGGCCCTGGCCGATGTGCAACTGCGCGTGCGCCCAGGCTCGGTGCTGGCGCTGATGGGTGAGAACGGCGCGGGTAAGTCGACGCTGATGAAAATCATCGCCGGCATCTACCAGCCCGACGCCGGCGAAATCCGCCTGCGTGGCAAGCCGATTGTGTTTGAGACGCCGCTGGCCGCGCAGAAGGCCGGGATCGCGATGATCCACCAGGAACTCAACCTGATGCCGCACATGAGCATCGCCGAGAACATCTGGATCGGCCGCGAGCAGCTCAACAGCCTGCGCATGGTCAACCACCGCGAAATGCACCGCTGCACCGCCGACTTGCTCGCCCGCCTGCGCATCAACCTTGACCCCGAGGAACATGTGGGCAACCTGAGTATCGCCGAGCGGCAGATGGTCGAGATTGCCAAGGCGGTGTCCTACGATTCCGACATCCTGATCATGGATGAACCGACGTCCGCCATCACCGAGAAGGAAGTCGCCCACCTGTTTTCGATCATTGCCGACCTCAAGGCCCAGGGCAAAGGCATCGTCTACATCACGCACAAGATGAATGAAGTGTTCGCCATCGCCGATGAAGTGGCGGTGTTTCGTGACGGTCAGTACATCGGCCTGCAGCGCGCCGACAGCATGAACAGCGACAGCCTGATCTCGATGATGGTCGGTCGTGAACTGAGCCAGTTGTTCCCGGTACGCGAAACGCCCATCGGCGAGTTGCTGCTGTCGGTGCGCGACCTGGGCCTGGACGGCGTGTTCAACAACGTCTCGTTCGACCTGCATGCCGGCGAGATCCTCGGCATCGCCGGGTTGATGGGCTCGGGCCGCACCAACGTTGCGGAAACCATTTTCGGCATCACCCCAAGCACCCACGGGCAGATAACCCTCGATGGCAAGGCGCTGCGTATTACCGACCCGCACATGGCCATCGACAAAGGCTTTGCGCTGTTGACCGAGGATCGCAAGCTCAGCGGGCTGTTCCCGTGCCTGTCGGTCCTGGAGAACATGGAAATGGCGGTGCTGCCGCATTATTCGGGCAACGGGTTTATTCAGCAGAAAGCCCTGCGTGCGCTGTGCGAAGACATGTGCAAGAAGCTGCGGGTGAAGACTCCTTCGCTGGAGCAATGCATCGACACGTTGTCCGGTGGCAACCAGCAAAAAGCCCTGCTGGCGCGCTGGCTGATGACCAAGCCGCGCCTGCTGATTCTCGATGAGCCGACCCGTGGCATCGACGTCGGCGCCAAGGCCGAGATCTACCGTCTGATTTCTTTCCTCGCCAGCGAGGGCATGGCGGTGATCATGATTTCCTCGGAGCTGCCTGAAGTGCTGGGCATGAGCGACCGGGTGATGGTGATGCATGAAGGCGAACTGATGGGCACCCTGGACCGCTTAGAGGCGACCCAGGAAAAAGTCATGCAGTTGGCCTCCGGTATGACCGCGATCCACTGACGAACAGCCGCGCGGGCCCGCGGTTGGCCCGCGCCATAGAATAAAAAGGTGATTGGCTATGAATGCAATAACAGACAACAAGCCTGCCACGGCAACGGTCAAGCGCCGTCGACGCTTGCCGACGGAGCTGAGCATCTTGCTGGTGCTGATCGGCATCGGCCTGGTGTTTGAAGTGTTCGGCTGGATTGTGCGTGACCAGAGCTTCCTGATGAACTCCCAGCGCCTGGTGCTGATGATCCTGCAAGTGTCGATCATCGGCCTGTTGGCCATTGGTGTGACCCAGGTGATCATCACCACGGGCATTGATCTGTCTTCCGGGTCTGTCCTTGCGTTATCGGCGATGATCGCTGCCAGTCTTGCGCAAACATCCGATTTTTCCCGTGCGGTGTTTCCGTCGCTGACCGACCTGCCGGTGTGGATTCCGGTCGCGGTTGGCCTCGGTGTGGGGCTTCTGGCGGGGGCGATCAACGGCAGCATTATCGCGGTGACCGGTATCCCGCCGTTTATCGCAACGCTTGGGATGATGGTGTCGGCCCGTGGCCTGGCGCGTTATTACACCGAAGGCCAGCCGGTGAGCATGCTCTCGGATTCCTACACGGCCATCGGGCATGGGGCGATGCCGGTGATCATTTTTCTGGTGGTGGCGGTGATCTTCCATATTGCCCTGCGCTACACCAAGTACGGTAAGTACACCTACGCCATCGGCGGTAATATGCAGGCGGCGCGCACCTCGGGGATCAACGTCAAGCGCCACCTGATCATCGTCTACAGCATCGCCGGGCTCCTGGCAGGCCTGGCCGGTGTGGTGGCCTCGGCGCGTGCCGCCACCGGCCAGGCCGGCATGGGCATGTCCTACGAGCTGGATGCGATTGCCGCCGCTGTGATCGGCGGCACCAGCCTGGCGGGCGGGGTAGGGCGCATCACCGGCACCGTGATCGGCGCGCTGATCCTTGGGGTGATGGCCAGCGGGTTTACCTTTGTCGGGGTCGACGCGTATATCCAGGACATTATCAAGGGCCTGATTATCGTGGTGGCGGTGGTGATCGACCAATATCGCAACAAGCGCAAGCTAAAGCGCTGACGCAGTGCAAAATGTGGGAGGGGGCTTGCCCCCGATGACGGTGTATCAGTCAAGTAGGTGTCAACTGACACTCCGTCATCCGGGGCAAGCTCCCTCCCACATTTAGACCTGCGCTCATCAGATCTAACCGTTTGTCTTCTATATAGCTCCACAACACTGAATTTCTTGCTATAAACGCACTCCGATAACCATTCGCCGAGCCCGTCCTGGTGCTTTTGGGGGTTATCTTGGAAAAATGCCTGTCTTTTCAGTTGCTGCGCCCTCAAGTCGGCCTTAGACTGCCGCCCCTCGTAAATTGAGTGCCGGGTGGCGCTTGGAATGGATGGCGCCTTTCCGAGACCTGCAGAGGTCGACCGGAACGCTCCCTTATTCGCCTTAATGCACGTATTTTTTATAGAGATATCAATGACAAAGGAAAAGTTGCTGGCCATGCCGGCGGATGACTACATGAATGCCGAACAGCACGCTTTTTTTGAGCAGTTGCTGCAAGACATGAAAGTGGAACACCACGAGCGCATCGAACAGAACCGCATCGCCATTGAAAGCCTGGACACCCCGGCAGACCCGGCGGATGCCGCTTCCGTGGAAGAAGAGCGCACCTGGTTGGTGAATGCCATTGATCGCGACCAGCGCATGCTGCCGCAGCTTGAGCGCGCCCTGGAGCGCATCAAGGAAGATTCCTTTGGCTGGTGCGATGACAGCGGCGAGGCTATCGGCCTCAAGCGCTTGCTGATCAGCCCGACCACCAAGTACTGCATCGAAGCGCAAGAGCGCCACGAGCAGATCGACAAGCACCAGCGCCAAGCCTGATGCGCTGAAGCCGGGGGGGCGAGTACTGCGCTCCCCAGGGAAAATACCCGTTACGCCCGGTCTATTGATCTGCTGCAAGCTCCCCCACTAAAGGCCCATAGATAATGGCCGGATAGTGGCGTTTAATGCAGAGACAATAATGACAAGCAGTGGGGTGACGAAGATGGCTGGGGACGGACCTCTGGTGGGCGCAGCAGTGCCACCGCAAGCGATGGTGAGCGGGTTGCCCGGCTGGCTGACGCCGCTCTTGCAGAGCACCGCCCTGGTGCTGGTCCTGCTGGGCCTTGCGTTTGCCAGCCTGCCGATTTATCTCTGCCTGACACTGGCCTTGCTGGTGATCTGGCTGCCCCGCCTGAAAAAACGCACGCCTAGCGCGGCGCCGTCTGAAGCGGCCGATGCCATTGGCGACCTGACCCGCGACCTGTCCCATACCACCAGCCACAACGCATTGTCGGCGGCCGGCGTGGCCTATTCGGTCAAGCAACTGGCGGCTCGCTTGCAGTCGCAGTTGAGCGCCGCCCAACAGATCGTCAGCAGCGC
This sequence comes from Pseudomonas emilianonis, assembly GCF_023072625.1. Taxonomy (NCBI): domain Bacteria; kingdom Pseudomonadati; phylum Pseudomonadota; class Gammaproteobacteria; order Pseudomonadales; family Pseudomonadaceae; genus Pseudomonas; species Pseudomonas emilianonis. Next base: position 6,261 of record NZ_JAKNRV010000138.1, on the reverse strand, counting down.
CGAAGTGATGATCAGCACCGAACAAGTCACCTCCCAACTCAGCCGTCAGGCACTGGGTGCTGCCAGCCAGGCGCATCAGCGCAGCACCGAGGGCCGCGAAGTGCTGGCCCAGTCGATCACCCGCATGCACCAGCTCAGCCAACGTGCGAATGACAGCCGCGAGATGATTGAAGCCCTGAGCCAGCGCAGCGAGGAAATCCAGCGTGTGACCCTGGTGATCCAATCCATCGCCAGCCAGACCAACTTGCTTGCCTTGAACGCCGCCATCGAAGCCGCGCGTGCCGGCGAGCATGGGCGCGGGTTTGCCGTGGTGGCCGATGAAGTCCGCGGGCTGGCCGGTCGTACTGCAACTGCCACCGAGGAAGTGGGGGTAATGGTCGCCGATATCCAGCAACGCACGGGCCAGGTGGTGGAACAGATTCGCCAACTGTCGACAGACCTGCAAACCGGTGTGGAGCAGGTGGAGCACGCGGGTGAGCAGTTGCAGAACATCGCCAGCCTGGCGGCGGATGTCGAAGGGCAGGTCAACGAAATCGCCCAGGGCACCGATACCAACCGGGCCCAACTCGACAGCTTGTTCCATGCCGTGGAGCAAATGCGCAGCGACCTGACGGTGAGCGACGAGCAAACCCGTCAATTGGCCGATGCCGCCGTGCAAATGGAAGGGCAGGCCGAAACCATCAGCGAACGCCTGGCTGAAGTCGGGCTGGATGACTATCACCAACGCATCTACGACCTCGCCCGCGAAGGCGCGAGCCGCATTGCCGAACAGTTCGAGGCGGATGTACTGCAAAACCGTATCAGCCTGGAGGATCTGTTTGACCGCAGCTACACGTCGATCCCCAACACCCGCCCCAGCAAGTTCCACACGCGCTTTGATGGCTACACCGACCAGGTATTGCCAGCGATTCAAGAGACGCTGCTGCCGCGCCATGAGGGCCTGGTATTTGCCATCGCCTGTACGCAGCAGGGGTATGTTCCGACACACAACAAGGCGTTTTCCCAGCCGTTGACTGGCGACGCACAGGTGGACGCCTTACAGAATCGCACCAAACGCAAGTTCGACGACCGTACCGGGATTCGCTGTGGCAGCCATCAGCAAGCGGTGCTGCTGCAGACTTACACCCGCGATACAGGCGAGCTGATGCACGACTTGTCGGTGCCGATCATGGTCAAGGGCCGGCATTGGGGTGGGTTACGCCTGGGCTATAAACCCGAAAGCACGAAGGCCAAGCGCTGAGTATTGTTGCGGTTTATGCAATGGAACTATTCAGGGGATAGCTTTTTCTGACCGGAGGAAAAACGTAGCATGGCCGACGTTGTTAGTCAGCTAACGATTGCTGCGGAGAAGCTCCATGCAAAACAAAGTCGATGTCGCTGTGATGATTGGCAGTGGCGTACCCGAAACCCTGCGTGCGCGGGGTCAAAAGGCTTGTTGGGTCGTGCTGCTCAACGGTGAACAGCGTGGCACGGCCTTCGCCAGCCGTGATGAAGCCGAGGAGTGCAGGGCCGCCTGGCAAGCGCTGTTGCGCATGGAACAGTCAGACAGCCTGCATTGAGGGGCGTTATTGCGCTTGGTGCAGACGCTGGTTCAGTTCATCCACGGCCATTGCCCATTCGGCGTCTTCACGCAGCTCTTCCTTGAGCAACTGAGCTTGTTGGGGCGCCCAGAAGGGCGCGTCGATCAGCTTCACGTCGTTGGCCAAAGGATGCGCGGCGATAAACGCATCGATGGCCTTCGGGGTGGAATCCAGGCCCAGTTGATCAAACAGGGTTTCAAGGGTCGGTACTGGCGCGTCCATATTGTTCTCCGTGCGGTTTTGGGGGGATATGCATCGGAGGTTTTTCGCGCAGTAGAGTTCGATCGGATTCTTAGGTGGTCAGTGCCCCTGAGTCCACCGCAGTCTTGAGTGCCTTGGCGGCTTCTTTTGCCGCGATGTCGGCGGTGTCTGCGGTCTTGAACCAACGATCTTTTTCCACTTGGTGCATTGTGATCGTGGTCAAGGGGGGCTTGGCACGCATTACGATAACTGCTTGGAATTCACCGTCTACTTCTCTGGCTTCGCCATGGATAAAAAATTCGCCAATATCAAATTCCGTCACGTATAACCTTCCCTTCAAGGTAACTGCACTGATGAAACCTGACCCGCAGGGGGCAAACTTCAATCGACGGACCAGTATGGCAGTTGTTGAGGGGCGGCGGCGCGGTAAAGTCATCCAGGTGACGAAACGATCCCGCCGTGAGGGGCGTGCAGTGCGGCTTCGAGGGTTTTTGCCAGTTCGCAGGCGCGGATATGGTTGCTGCGAAAGCCTTTGATCCTGCCGCTGGTTACTTCCAGAATATGAAAGAAGTTCCGGCCGGCGGGCACAACTTGATAAAGCACGGAGTTCGAGTACCCATTATGGCTTTGCAAGCAGTAGTATTGGCGCTCGTCTTGATAGGATGAATGAGTGCCGGAAGACGTAGCGTCGTGTTGACGTCGTTGCATGGTCAGCTCCTGTCGATCGATCTGGTTGGCCCGCCAGCGGCGAAACGGGTGGTTTTGACCCGTGTTGCTGTTTTAGTATTGTCGTCAGCGGTCGGCACTCGGTTCCATACCCAGGTATTTTGTTTTGTGCAGATTGTCGGAAACTGCGTTTTCTAATTGGGTTATTCTCTGAAGCTGGTCGACCCGTCTTCTCGGGCCGTTAAACCTGTGATTTGCTGTGAAGATCGATGGCCTGCATAAGGCCTATCGTGTATGCCTGTATCGGTCTTACGGCAGCGCAGGGGGCGTTTTTTCAGGTTTTTTAATAAATGTGTTGTGTGAGCGTGCCGTTAAGGCCGTTTTTTTGTGCTGCCCGTCCCGGCGGACAGTGCTTTTTTTGATGTGGGGGCGTTTCCTTGGCAGTCAGTAATCTGGATATGCACGCGTTATTCGTGCTGGGTGATTTGCGCGCAAAGTTGGTCAAACAGTTTCAATCCCGTTTTGTTTACATCACTGAACAAACACCGGAAGGCATCTACATCGCCGAGATCGATACTGAATCGGCATTGGTGGTGGATGACAAACAGCGCCTTGAACTCAAGGTGGGCGATCATTTTCGCGCAGCGGTATTGCCCAGTCGCGAAGGTGGCAAGTTTGAATTGAAGTTCCGCGATATCAAGTTGACGGTGTATGGCCTGGGCGACTACGCCTTTGTTTCCTCGGCGGAAGGCCAGGGCATTGTGTTCAAGGAAGGTCACAACGTGATGCTGGTGTTTGCCGCCAACGAACAATTGCAGGAAGGCTTGACCAAAACCCTCAAGGCCGTGACCGGCAAGGCCGCCAAGTGGCGCAAGGGTGAACTGGTGACCTTCAAGGCCAGCGAATAACCCTTCCGTACAGCGAACAGCCTTTATCTCCGGGAACCTCTACTACAGTTGAGTTGACTTAACTATTCAGAGGCTTCGCGCATTGGCGGCAAAGCCGTCCGTTTTTGCTGCGAACACGTGAGGTGCAAAGGCATGAAAGGATTGAGAACCCTGTTGGCGGCGTCCCTGGCGACCTTGAGTCTGTCGGTGGCTTCGTTGCCCGTTTCGGCTGCGCAGGCGCCTGTGCATTTCGCCGATTTGAACTGGGAAAGCGGCAGTCTGATCACCGAAGTGCTGCGGTATATCGTCGAGAACGGCTATGACCTGCCTACCGACACCTTGCCCGGCACCACCATCACCCTGGAAACCGCCCTGGCGAAGAATGATATCCAGGTGATCGGCGAAGAATGGGCGGGTCGTAGTCCGGTGTGGGTCAAGGCCGAGGCCGAAGGCAAAGTGGCCGGGTTGGGCGATACGGTCAAGGGCGCCACCGAAGGCTGGTGGGTGCCGGAGTACGTGGTCAAGGGCGACCCTGCCAAAGGCCTCAAGCCGCTGGCGCCAGACCTGAAAAGCGTCGCGGACCTGGCGCGTTACAAGGACGTGTTCAAGGACCCCGAATCCCCCGGCAAAGGGCGCTTTCTCAACAGCCCCATTGGCTGGACCTCGGAAGTGGTCAACAAACAGAAACTCAAGGCCTACGGCCTGGACGACAGCTATGTGAACTTCCGCAGTGGCTCGGGGGCGGCATTGGATGCCGAAATTGCCTCCTCGATTCGTCGTGGCAAGCCGGTGCTGTTCTACTACTGGTCACCGACGCCCTTGATGGGGCGCTACAAGTTGATCCAACTGGAAGAGCCGCCGTTTGATGCACAGGCGTGGAAGACGCTGACGGATGCGGACAATCCCGATCCGAAGCCGACGCGGTCTCTGGCGTCCAAGTTGAGTATTGGGGTGTCCACACCGTTCCAGAAAGAACATCCGCAGATTGCCGGGTTCTTCGAAAAGGTCGAGTTTCCGATTGAGCCGCTGAACAAAGCCTTGGCGACCATGAGCGAGAATCACACGGCGCCACGGGACGTCGCGCTGGCGTTCCTCAAGGCGCATCCTGAAGTGTGGAAGGCATGGTTGACGGAGGATGTGGCGCAGAAGGTTGAAGCCAGCCTGAAATAGCGGCCCATCTCGCTGCGGAACGCAGATCAAGCATGTGGAAGCGGGCTTGCCACAGTACGCCCGCTCTCACATTGGTTTGTATTGCAGGGTCAGAAGCGGGTTTGCACCGCCACTTCAAACGTCCGTGGCGCCCCCAGGTAATACGCCGGTGACACATGGGCGAACTCGGCATACACCTCGTTGGTCAGGTTGCGCACGCGGCCGGTCACCGAGGTGTGGGCGTCCACCCGGTAGCGCAGGAATGTTCCGAACAAGGTGTAGGCCGGCACTGTCTGGGTGTTGGCGTTATCCGCATACACCTGGGCGACATATCGCGCGTCCACACCGCCTTGCCAATCCTCGGAAAAATCATAGGTCAGCCACAGGTTGCCGACACGCTTGGGCACGTTGGTCGGCGTATTGCCCTTGCGCGAAACCACCGCGCCGCTGGCGATTTTCTCATTGAACTCGTCGTACTCGGCATCCACCCAGGCGAAGTTACCTTCGGCGAGGAGTCGCGGCGTGATGCGTAACGAACTGGCCAACTCAATGCCTTTGGATGACTGCGCGCCTACCGGGATGCTGTTGATGGGGTCCAACGGGTCGGTGACGGCAAAGTCCTTGCGCTCGATTTTGTAAGCGGCGACGGTGGCCGAACCGCGACCGTCCAGGTAGTCGAATTTACTGCCCACTTCCCATTGCTTGCCGGTCGACACGTCGAATACCTGGGTGGTGGTGCTCGGCTGTTCGGCGGCCGTACTGTATTGCACGTACACATTGGCCGTCGGGATGAACTGGTAGGTCAGGCCTGCGCGTCCGGTCACCGGCTCCCAATTGCGCGTGAAGTGCCGTGGGCTGCTGGCGGTTATCGCGCCGTGGTTGGTGACATCCAGGTCGATGGCGTCGTAGCGCAGGCCCGTCAGCAGTGTCAGCTTATCGGTCAGGCCCAGGCGATTTTCCACGAACAGCGCTTTGGTGGTGACCTCGTTGGTCTTGTCCCTGATAAAGCCCGGTCGGGTGCCAGGGATATCGTAAAAGTGCCCTGGGTCGTAGTGGTCAGGATCGACCGTGCTGTTGCCTGCGGCTCTCAGCGGGCTGTTGGTCGTGCTGTTGACCTTGTATTCGAAGCCCCAGGACCAGGTGGTGGAGAGGCCGAACACGCAGTCGTCGTGACGCAGTTCGAACTGGTTGCCATTCTGCTCGCCCTGATGACGCACCTGATACGCGGTTGAGCGGTTCACCGCGCTGTTATCGGCGTTGTACTGGTAGGTCTCCAGGTTGCGGTAATCGCGCTGGCTGTCGAGGTGATACAGGGTGTTTTTCAGCGTGGTGCTGTCGTTGATCCGGTAGTCGATGATCGAGCGCGCCCAAAGCGTGCGCTGTTCGTAACGGCCGTCGGCGACGTTGTAATTGTTGAAGCGGTTGTGTTTATCGATCTTCAGTTCGCCGGCCTTCGGGTTCAGCACCGGCGTGCCCCAGTACGGACTGTCTTCATGCTCGTCTTGGTATTCCAGGGCCAGGGTATGGGACAGGTTGGGGGTGAGGTCACTGAGCAGGGAAAACGCTACGCTCCAGGCGTCGCGCTGGTCGCGGTCGATGTAGCTGTGGTTGGTGTTGCGGCTGACGTCCAGGCGTGCGTAATGCTGCACGTCGGCGCCGTGGTCACGAATGCTGATGGTCAGGTCTTCGGTATTCCAGTCCAACTGCACTTCGAGGCCTTCGGGGCAGGCATCGGCGGCATTGTTCAGCAGGTTGAGCAGGGCTTGGGTCAAGTCCGG
>NZ_JAKNRV010000137.1:0-12951 GCF_023072625.1 Pseudomonas emilianonis | reverse complement strand
CACGTTTGGCGCGCAGCAGTCCGGCGGGGGCCCGGGCTTCGCTCGCCGCTCGCGCCTGTCCTTCCAGGCATGCCACCACCTGCTCCAGGTGCTTGAGCTGCAACGGCTCTGCCTGCTTCTCGCGCGCAGGGTGCACGGCGCGAATCCCCTTGAGCACCTTGCGCACGACTGGCGCCTTGGTCGGATCGGGAAAGCCCTGGCTCGTATGCCACTGCGCCAACGCTGAAAGCCGCAGCTTCAAGGTATTCACCGCCAACACCCCGGCATGCGCCACGAGGTAACGCGCCACGCTGTCGCTGGTGGCGGGCAGGAATCCGCCCCAGCTCACCTCGAAGTGCTCGATGGCTGCTCGATAACTGCGGCGCGTGTTATCGCGGGTAGCGGCGTTGAGGTAACGATCCAGATCGCTCATGAAGGCCTTTTCGTACTGCTGAGAGGGCGTGCTCACGGCTAAAACCGCGATGACACGGGATAATACGCCAATATCCCATCTGTTAAATCATGAATTTTAACCGACAATTATTGATGCTATAGTATGTATATACATACTATGTACCACAGTACTAAATCGACGGAGACCCCATGGCTCGTGGCGGCATAAACAAAGCAGTCGTTCAAACGGCACGCCTGGCGATTCTCGCCCGTGGCGAAAACCCCAGCATCGATGCGGTACGCATCGAAATGGGTAATACCGGCTCGAAAACCACGATTCATCGCTACTTGAAGGAACTGGACGAGAGTGAAACGCGGCAGACCATCACCGAAGCGCCCATCGACGACGAACTGGGCGAACTGGTGGCGCGGCTTGCCCAACGCCTGAAAGAGAAAGCCCAGGAGCCCATTGACCTCGCGGTGGCGAAATTTGAGCAACAGAAAACCGCCCTGCTCGGCCAACTCGAAACGCTGCAAACAGCCCATAAGCAACTGCAGCAGCAATTCGATATCCAGACCGCGGCCCTAGCCGACGAAAGCGCGGCCCTGCAAACCGCCAGCACCAGCCTGCAGACCGAGCAAACCCGTAACGCCGGGCTGAGCCAGGCGTGCAGTGACTACGAGTTACGCATCAGCGACAAGGACGAACAGATTCGCTCGCTGGAAGACAAGCACCTGCACGCTCGGGATGCCCTGGAGCATTACCGCAACGCAATCAAAGAGCAGCGCGAACAGGAACAGCGACGCCACGAAGGCCAGGTGCAGCAGGTCCAGGCGGAACTACGCCAGGCCCAGCAGAGCGCAATGGTGCGCCAGGACGAGATCACCCAGTTGCACCGCGACAACGAGCGCTTGTTGATCGAGCATCGAGTAACCGTGAAGGAGCTGGCGGCACTGCAGGAGCAAGTGCGCAAAGACCAGGCGCAGCAACTCAAACTGAGCGAACAATTGAAGCAGATTGACAGCGAACGCACCCTGCTCCAGGAGCGCCTGCGGGTCGCGGCGCAGGACAGCCAGTCACGCCAGGCCGCGCTGAGCGAATTTCAGCAGGCCAACAAGGCACTGGAACTGGACCTGATCAAGGCCCGGGCCAGCATCGAGGCGTTGCGTCTGACGGCCGCCGTTGCAGCAACCGCCGAGGCAACGCCCAGCGCCTGATCAGTCGGCCACGGGCGTGCGCATGGTGACGAACTCTTCCGCCGCCGTCGGGTGTACGCCAATGGTTTCATCAAAATGCTGCTTGGTCGCGCCCGCCTTGAGCGCGATCGCCAGGCCCTGCACGATTTCCCCGGCGTCCGGGCCGACCATATGGCAACCCAGCACTCTGTCGGTGTCGGCGTCGACCACCAGTTTCATCAGGGTTTTCTCCTGGCAGTCGGTCAATGTCAGCTTCATTGGCCGGAAACGGCTTTCGAACACCGTCACCTTATGGCCTTTGCTCTTCGCGTCCTCCTCGCTCAGACCCACCGTGCCGATGTTCGGCAGGCTGAACACCGCCGTCGGGATCATCGCGTAGTCCACCGGGCGATACTGTTCCGGCTTGAACAGGCGGCGCGCCACGGCCATGCCTTCGGCCAGGGCCACCGGGGTCAGTTGCACGCGACCGATCACATCGCCAATCGCCAGGATCGACGATTCGGCGGTCTGATACAGGTCATCCACCTCGACAAAACCGCGTTTATCGAGTTTGACCCCGGTGTTTTCCAGGCCCAGGTTATCCAGCATCGGCCGGCGGCCGGTGGCGTAGAACACACAGTCCGTGTCCAGCACGCGCCCGTCTTTGAGGGTGGCCTTGAGACTGCCATCGGCTTGCTTGTCGATACGCTCGATATCGGCATTGAACTGCAGATCCAGGCCGCGCTTGGTCAATTCTTCCTGCAGGTGCTTGCGCACCGCACCGTCAAAACCGCGCAGGAACAGGTCGCCGCGATACAGTAAAGACGTCTGCGCACCCAAGCCATGGAAAATTCCAGCGAATTCAACAGCGATATAGCCACCGCCCACCACCAGCACGCGCTTGGGCAATGCCTTGAGGAAGAACGCTTCATTGGAACCAATCGCGTGCTCATGCCCCGGAATCTGCGGAATCTGCGGCCAGCCGCCGGTCGCGATCAGGATGTGCTTGGCCGTGAAGCGCTCGCCATTGATTTCCACCTGATGCGGATCGACCAGTCGCGCATGCCCTTCATGCAGGGTCACGCCACTGTTGACCAGCAGGTTGCGATAGATGCCGTTGAGACGATTGATCTCGCGGTCCTTGTTGGCGATCAGGGTCGCCCAGTCAAAGTTCGCTTCACCCAGGGACCAGCCAAAACCGCTGGCCTGCTCGAAGTCTTCGGCAAAATGCGCGCCGTAGACCAGCAGCTTCTTAGGCACGCAGCCGACGTTCACGCACGTGCCGCCCAGATAGCGGCTTTCCGCCACGGCCACCTTGGCGCCAAAGCCGGCAGCAAAGCGCGCGGCACGAACACCGCCGGAACCGGCGCCAATCACATACAGGTCAAAATCGTAGGCCATTTCACTCTCCTCGGCAGGCAATCAGCATACCGACTTAGTTGGGGCTGAAAAACGAAAAAGCCACCCGAAGGTGGCTTTCTCTCACAACAGGCGGGCAAACTTGAATCAGTAAGCCTTGCCGGTCTTGTAGAAGTGCTCGTAGCAGAAGTTGGTCGCTTCGATGTAGCCTTCGGCGCCACCGCAGTCAAAACGACGACCTTTGAACTTGTAGGCGATCACGCAACCGTCTTTGGCCTGCTTCAACAGGGCGTCGGTAATCTGGATCTCGCCCCCCTTGCCCGGCTCGGTTTCTTCGATCAGCTTGAAGATGTCCGGGGTCAGGATGTAACGACCGATGATCGCCAGGTTCGACGGGGCATCTTCAGGCGCTGGCTTCTCGACCATGTCACGCACGCGGATCAGGCCATCGCCGATATCGTCGCCGGCGATAACGCCGTACTTGTTGGTTTCTTGAGGATCAACCTCTTGAACCGCGACGATGGTGCAACGGTACTTCTGGTACAGCTTGACCATCTGGGTCAGCACGCCGTCGCCTTCCAGGTTCACACACAGGTCATCCGCCAGTACCACGGCGAACGGTTCGTCACCGATCAGCGGGCGGCCGGTCAGGATGGCGTGGCCGAGGCCTTTCATCTGGGTTTGACGGGTGTAGGAGAACGAGCACTCGTCGAGCAGCTTGCGGATGCCGACCAGGTATTTTTCCTTGTCAGTGCCTTTGATCTGGTTTTCCAGCTCGTAGCTGATGTCGAAGTGGTCTTCCAGGGCGCGTTTACCGCGGCCAGTGACGATAGAGATTTCATTCAAGCCAGCATCCAGTGCCTCTTCGACGCCGTACTGAATCAGTGGCTTGTTCACCACCGGCAGCATCTCTTTGGGCATGGCCTTGGTCGCTGGCAAGAAGCGAGTGCCGTAACCGGCTGCTGGGAACAAGCATTTCTTGATCATATGAGTCCTTACAAAGGGCTGTGCGTACGGAATTCGGCGCAGTCTAATCAGGCCGCAGGCACCTTACAATGGGTCCTGCTGGCGTTGCGATGTCAACATAGAGAAAAAATGTCGGCGTAAGTTCCGCTAATCCTACGAAGAGCTGCACAAACGGCACGACAAAAATAGCGTTGCCCTCTGGTTTAAAATGGGCTGCAACCCTTTTAACACGCTTTGACGCCTCAAACATTGACCTGGAATAACTTGGGCGGGGACGCGACAATTGGCGCTATCATTACGCCCTTGAACCAGACCACGAGATTGTTAATAGATGTCAGAACCCAAAGGCGTAAACGGCTACCTGATCACGCAGCGTGCGGACGGTTGGCACTTGATCAACTTCCACGGGGACAGCGTTGCCGGCTCGTTCGCGACCGAACGCGAAGCTGTTGCGGTAGCCGAAGTGTTTGTCGATGAAGCGGGTCACGCGTCGAGCAAGCGGCCGAAGGGCAAGTAAGCCTGCAAGCCCTACGCACAAAGCCCCGGTGATCGGGGCTTTTTTGTGTTGGTCATGTACCTACATGGCCGTTCGCTATAATCTTCTGCAAACGCCCCACGACAGTGTCCGCGCGCCCCTCCAACATCCTCGACGACGACCCCACATGAACAAAATTCTGGCACTCACCGCGGTACTGGCGCTCACCGGCTGCACCACCACCTCTGACGTTTATCTGAAAAACGGTGAACAGGGCCTGACGATCGACTGCTCGGGTGAAGCCAACTCCTGGGCCGGTTGCTATGAAAAGGCCGATGCGTCCTGCGCCGGCACCGGTTATCGCATCGTCGGCACCGAGGGCACGCCCGCCCTGAGCGAAGATGACAAGACCCTGGGCAAAGACGTGGGCAACTTCAAGAGCCGCAGCGTGGTGGTGGTCTGCAAGTAGGCGCCGCTGCCTTACATGTGAATTTCGGCAGACTTGATACCCAGACTGCGAATCGTCTCGATCAGGTCATCCAGACGCTGGAACGACTCCACTTCATCCTGATCATCCACCAGGAAAAAGCTGCGACCGCCGCTTTTTTTGAAGAATACGATCCACTCTCCCAGATCAGCGGGATTCTGGATGATATGGGTGGCCGAGATCTGACCTTCGACATGACGGGCTTTGACGTGTTCACGTTTCATTACGGAGTTCCAGGAAAAGACAAATGCCGCGCAAACCCAGGGCTTGAGCGGCATTTTTTGTAGTGCATGGCCGATAGTTTAACGGATACCCAGCCCGAGGAGCACACCGCCGACCATTTGACCGTAGAGATTGACCCCGTCATTGGCGTGAATTTATTCAGGACGGGACAGGATTCAAACGTGCCGTGTAAAACCCACGGCCTCAGCCGGAAATGCAGTCTTCCCCGGCCTTCTTCACATCGCCAGGACGGATCGGCACATTGGACATGCTCTCGTAGAGCTTTATGCTGCTGCCACTGGAGCGTTCCTCAATCTCGAAAATAGCCGACGGGTCAGTGGAGAATTTCTGCGGCACAATCACCTGCACGCCGTCTTTATGAGGCTCAATCTGCGGCGGCCGGCGGGTAGTCGACAATTTACGCACCACACAGGCGGCATATTCCTGCGGTTTTTTCCCTGAAATGACCGCTAGGGTCGGGGGGGTCTGCTTGATATCTGCAACCGAAGCACACCCACCTATCGCCAAGGCCAGAACCAACACACTCCACTTCATATAAAACCTCCGATAAAGACCCTACGACAGCGGGGATGGTAATTTTCTCCCGCCCACGTAGGATTTATCTCTGATAACTCGGCAAATAACTGTTTTAAATTGTCGACGTCGTCGACGACGGCCCGATAATAAACGCGCTGGGGCTGATAAACTCTATCTTAACCTACGTATCGTTCTGATTTTTCAGAAAAAGCCCTTCTGGAGACACCCCCCATGAAATTCATCCACCAGCGTGAGCACCTCAACGAGGGAGACATTGTTGTCATTGAATGCTCGCAGACTTGTAATATTCGTCTGATGAGCGATGCGAATTTTCGCAGCTTCAAGAATGGCGGTCGTCACACCTACCACGGCGGCGCATTCGACAAGTTCCCCGCGAAAATCACCGCGCCCAGCACCGGTTTCTGGAACATCACCCTGGACGTTGTGACACGCCGCGCCATCAGCGTCACCCGCACACCTGCGCTGTCCCACAAGATCCGCATCGTTCGTCGCACCAACAGCAAATTGAGCTGAGCCGAACACTCGACAGGAAAAAAGCTGTGACCACGACCAAATACGTCATCAAGTACAAGCTCAACGGCGAACGCCGCTTTGAGTTTGCGCAACTGCAAAGCAACAGCGTCGAAGAAGCCAAGCAAGTCCTGGCGAAGATTCACGACACCAGCGATGAAATCACTGACATCAACGTGAGCAAGGCGCTGTAAGCCCATGCCCGGCCCGACCGCCGACCTGTTTGCCGAAGACGCCCTGCAACAACCCGCAGGGCGTGAGCAGATTGGCGAACAGTCCCACGTTCTGAGGGGCTATGCCCTGCCCTACATTGAGCATCTTCTGCCAGCGTTGCGGCGCGTGCTGGCTCAGTCGCCGTTTCGGCAAATGGTCACGCCCGGTGGTTTCACCATGTCGGCTGCCCTGAGCAGTTGCGGTGAGCTGGGGTGGACCACCGATCCCAGCGGCTACCGCTACAGCGCGCTTGACCCGCGCAGTGGTCAACCCTGGCCAGCCATGCCCGAGACCTTGCGCCAACTGGCGGCACACGCAGCGGCCGACGCCGGGTTCAGCGATTTTGTGCCCGACGCCTGCCTGATCAACCGTTATGTGCCGGGGGCCAAGATGTCGTTACACCAGGACAAGAACGAACGCTGCTACACCGCGCCGGTGGTTTCCGTGTCGCTGGGGCTGCCAGCGGTCTTCCTGTTCGGCGGCCATGCACGCAGTGACAAGCCCCAAAAAATCTCGTTGTTCCATGGCGATGTGGTGGTGTGGGGCGGGGTCGATCGCCTGCGTTTTCATGGCGTCATGCCGGTCAAGGACGGTGCGCATCCGGTCATGGGCGCGCAACGCATCAACCTGACCTTTCGTACCGCCGGCTGATTTGACCGCAAGCTTCAGAGTGCCAGGCCACTGCGACATGACTAATCTGTCCGTGACCCGTCATGAGAACAGGCAATGAATAACGAACATGACCCCCGTTGGGCGGCAATCCTCGCCCGCGATCCCCAGGCGGATGCGCTGTTTGTCTATGGGGTGAAAACCACCGGCGTGTATTGCCGTCCCAGCAGCGCCTCGCGCTTGCCGCGACCGGAAAACGTCGAGTTCTTTGAAACGCCCCAGGAGGCCGAGACGGCAGGCTATCGCCCAAGCAAACGCGCGACCGGCGACCAGACGCAGCGCGCGGCGCGATACGCCGAGCTTGTAGCCAACGCCTGTCGGCAGATCGAACACGCCGAAACCCCGCCCAGCCTCGACCAACTGGCCCTGCAGGCTGGGTTGAGTCCGTTCCATTTCCATCGGGTGTTCAAGTCAGTCACCGGTATCACCCCCAAGGGTTATGCCAGCGCCCAGCGCTCACGCAAAGTGCGCGAGGGGCTCAAGGGGCGCAACACGGTGACCGACGTGCTGTATGACGCAGGCTTCAATTCCAACAGCCGCTTCTATGAATCGGCGGATCAACTGCTTGGCATGAAGCCAAGCGATTACAAAGCCGGCGGCACGAATACTCACATCCATTTTGCCGTCGGCCAGTGTTCCCTCGGCGCGATTCTGGTGGCGCAAAGTCATCGCGGCGTGTGCGCGATCCTCCTGGGCGACGAGCCGGACGCGCTGGTGCGTGACCTGCAGGACCAATTCCCCAAGGCCGAACTGCTCGGCGCCGACCCGGCTTTCGAGCAGTTGGTCGCTCAGGTGGTGGGGTTTATAGAAGCCCCCGCCCTGGGCCTGGACTTACCGCTGGATCTGCGCGGCACGGCCTTTCAGGAACGGGTGTGGCAGGCCTTGCGCGACATCCCGGTGGGCAGCACCGCCAGCTATGCGCAGATCGCCGAACGGATTGGCGCGCCCACATCCTTTCGTGCCGTGGCCCAGGCCTGTGGCGCTAACCGCCTGGCAGTCGCCATTCCGTGCCACCGGGTAGTGCGCAGTAACGGCGACTTGTCGGGCTACCGATGGGGCGTGGAACGCAAGCGCCTGTTACTGGAGCGCGAGCGCGACGTCTAAAACAACCGGCCACCACTGCACGAAACGCAGGCTGCGTCCAGTGAATAAAACAGACTGGCAGGGCGCCAAGGGCCCTGCTAAAACAGCGAAAATTCTTACTAACGCTGGAGACGCATCCCATGAGCACCTGGCCAGACACGCGCATTCTCGACCTGTTGGGCATCGATGTGCCGATCATCCAGGCGCCCATGGCCGGTGCGACCACTGCGCAAATGGTCATCGCCGCCAACGAGGCCGGCGCGCTGGGTTCGATGCCGGCAGCGGCGCTGAGTATCGAGCAATTGCGTGACGCTTTGGCCACTGTCCGCCAGGCCAGCACGCGGCCAATCAATGTGAATTTCTTCTGCCACCAACCGCCCGAGGCGGACGAAGCGCGTGATCGGCGCTGGAAGGACCTGCTACAACCCTACTACCGCGAACTGGGCGCCGACTTTGATGCGCCGACGCCGGTAACCAACCGTGCGCCGTTCAACGAAGACGCCTGCCAAGTCGTTGAAGCATTTCGCCCTGAGGTGGTCAGTTTCCATTTTGGTTTGCCGGAAAAGTCCCTGCTCGACCGCGTCAAAGCGACCGGCGCCAAGGTGCTGTCATCGGCCACGACCGTCGAAGAGGCGATTTGGCTGGAACAGCATGGCTGCGACGCGATCATCGCCATGGGCCTTGAAGCCGGCGGCCACCGTGGCATGTTTCTCAGCGACGACCTCAATAGCCAGATCGGCTTGATGGCGCTGGTGCCGCAGATCGTCGACGCTGTCAGCGTGCCAGTGATCGCCGCCGGCGGCATCGCTGACGCGCGCGGGATCGCCGCCGCCTTCGCTTTGGGTGCCTCTGCCGTGCAGATGGGTACGGCGTACCTGTTCACCCCCGAAGCCACGGTCAGCCCTTCGCACCACCATGCATTGCGCCATGCCCAGGCCAGTGAAACGGCGCTGACCAACCTGTTCACCGGCCGGCCGGCGCGGGGCATCGTCAACCGGGTGATGCGTGAGTTGGGCGCGATCAACCCATTGGCCCCGGCATTTCCGAGGGCAGGCGGTGCCTTATTGCCACTCAAGGCCAAGGATGAAGCGGGCTTCAGCAACTTATGGGCGGGCCAGGCGTTGCGCCTGGGTAAAGAGATAGGCACCTATGAGCTGACCCGCGAACTGGTCAAACAAACGCTGGCGAAGCTCAAATAGACCCAACCGCTGTGGCAACTTTGCACTGTACCGGCAATGGCCAACCGCTATATATTCCCCTACATAGCGGTTGAGCCTTCTACCTATAACAAGCCGTACATTTCCTAAGGAGCTGCTTCATGACGATTCGCGCCTCACGCCTGGCCCCTACCGCCCTGGCCAGCCTGATTGCTGCCTGCGCTTTGGGTCCGGCCCACGCCGATGAAGTCCAGGTGGCCGTCGCGGCCAACTTCACCGCACCGATCCAGGCGATTGCCGCCGATTTCCAGAAGGACACCGGGCACACGCTGGTCGCCGCCTACGGCGCCACCGGGCAGTTCTACACCCAGATCAAGAACGGCGCGCCGTTCGACGTGTTCCTCAGCGCCGACGACACCACCCCGCAAAAACTCGAGACCGAAGGCGATACCGTCAAGGGGTCGCGCTTTACCTACGCGGTCGGCACCCTGGCGCTGTGGTCGGCCAAGGAAGGTTATGTCGATGCCAAGGGCGATGTGCTGAAGCAGAACGCGTTCAAACACCTGTCCATCGCCAACCCGAAAGCCGCGCCCTACGGGCTGGCCGCCACCCAGGTGCTGGCCAAGGAAGGTCTGACCGACAAGGTCAAGGACAAGCTCGTCGAGGGCCAGAACATCACCCAGGCCTATCAGTTTGTGTCCACCGGCAATGCCGAGCTGGGGTTTGTGGCCTTGTCGCAGATCTACAAAGACGGCAAAGTCACCAGCGGTTCGGCATGGGTCGTCCCGGCCGCCATGCATGACCCGATCAAACAGGACGCGGTGATCCTCAACAAGGGCAAAGACAGCGCCGCTGCCAAGGCGCTGGTCGAGTACCTGAAAGGGCCGAAAGCCGCTGCCGTTATCAAGTCCTACGGTTACGAGCTCTAAATGCCGCTATCGAGTGCCGATTTTTCCGCGATCTGGTTGACCATCAAACTGGCGTCACTGACCACGGTGATCCTGCTGGTCATCGGCACGCCAATTGCCCTGTGGCTGTCGCGCACCCGCTCATGGTGGCGCGGGCCTATCGGCGCGGTGGTCGCCCTGCCGTTGGTGCTGCCGCCCACGGTCATCGGCTTCTACCTGCTGCTGACGATGGGGCCCCATGGTTACTTCGGCCAGTTCACCCAATGGCTGGGCCTGGGCACCCTGACCTTCAGTTTCGCCGGGCTGGTGATCGGCTCAGTGATCTATTCCATGCCGTTCGTGGTGCAGCCGTTGCAAAACGCCTTCTCCGCCATCGGTACACGCCCGCTGGAAGTGGCCGCGACCTTGCGCGCCAATCCCTGGGACACGTTCTTCAGCGTGATCCTGCCCCTGGCCCGCCCGGGGTTTATCACCGCGTCGATTCTCGGTTTTGCGCATACCGTCGGCGAGTTCGGCGTGGTGCTGATGATCGGCGGCAATATCCCGGACAAGACCCGGGTCGTCTCGGTGCAGATCTACGACCATGTCGAAGCGATGGAGTATGCCCAGGCGCACTGGTTGGCCGGCGCCATGGTGGTGTTCGCGTTTCTCGTGTTGCTGGCGCTCTATTCCAGCCGTAACACCAAGATGGGCTGGAGCTGATGTCGATGATTGATGTACGCCTGCACCTTAAGTATTCCGCCTTTGCCCTGGAGGTGGACCTGCATCTGCCCGGGCGTGGCGTCACCGCGCTGTATGGGCATTCCGGCTCCGGCAAGACCACCTGCCTGCGCTGCATTGCCGGGCTGGAACGTGCCGCGGACGGGTTTGTCCAGGTCAACGATGAAGTCTGGCAAGACAGCCGCAGCGGGCTGTTCGTGCCGCCGCATAAACGTGCGCTGGGCTATGTGTTCCAGGAGGCGAGCCTGTTCCCCCATCTGTCGGTGCGGGCCAATCTGGAATTCGGCCTCAAGCGCATCCCGCGTGCGCAACGTCGCGTCGACATGGCCCAGGCCACCGAACTGCTGGGTATCGGTCACCTGCTTGAGCGGCATCCGCAGCACTTGTCCGGCGGCGAGCGCCAGCGCATCGGCATCGCCCGCGCGTTACTGACCAGCCCGCGCCTGTTGTTGATGGACGAACCGCTGGCCGCCCTCGACAGTAAACGCAAGAGCGAAATCCTGCCGTACCTGGAACGCCTGCACGACGAACTGGACATTCCGGTGCTCTACGTCAGCCATGCCCAGGACGAGGTGGCGCGCCTGGCCGATCACATCGTGTTGCTCAGTGAGGGCAAGGCCCTGGCCAGTGGCCCCATCGCTGAAACCCTGGCGCGGCTGGATTTGCCCTTGGCGTTGGGCGACGACGCGGGCGTGGTCATCAGTGGCAAGGTGAGCGCTTACGACGCGCACTA
This sequence comes from Pseudomonas emilianonis, assembly GCF_023072625.1. Taxonomy (NCBI): domain Bacteria; kingdom Pseudomonadati; phylum Pseudomonadota; class Gammaproteobacteria; order Pseudomonadales; family Pseudomonadaceae; genus Pseudomonas; species Pseudomonas emilianonis. The sequence continues at coordinate 1,343 of NZ_JAKNRV010000137.1, read as the reverse complement.
TCAGTTGCTCAGCCTGCAACTGCCCGGCAGCGCCTTGCACATGCGTGTCGCCCATGCGCCGCTGGCCTTGGGCAAAGCCTTGCGGATCAAGGTGCAGGCGCGCGATGTGAGCCTCAATTTGCAGGCGGAAGAACATAGCAGCATCCTCAATCGCCTGCCGGTGACGGTCATCCAGGAGATTGCGGCGGACAACAACGCCCACGTGTTGGTGCGCCTCGATGCGGGCGGCACGCCGCTGCTGGCACGGATCACCCGCTTCTCCCGTGACCAATTGCAACTGCACCCCGGCCAGACGCTATGGGCACAAATCAAGGCAGTGGCGGTGCTGGCGTAAGCCACAAAAACCTTTTGGCACGAGCGCACCCCGCTGGCCCGATTTGTTGCCAAGGAATGCGCGCCATGCCCGATTCTGCATCGCCCGCCGACTTGCTGAACAAAACCAAGGTGGGTTAGCCTCTGCATCCCTCCTGATTTACCGGACGACCGCCGACGTGAACCGCTAAGCCTTCCAAAATGTATCTGCAACGAGCCGCCTGGCGTGCTTGTTGGCCTGTTCGACATTTTTTTGGAGGTGCTGATGACTGACGTCAACCGGCTACCCGTATTGGTTTCCCTGCAACACCTGTCCTTCCAGTTCGCCGATGGCGAAACCCTGCTGGACGACCTGAACCTGTCCATTGACCACACACCCACTGGCATTGTCGGCCGCAATGGGCGCGGCAAAAGTATTCTGGCCAGGTTGATTGCCGGGAGGCTGGCGCCCACTTCCGGCAGCCGCGAGGGTTCTGCCAGCGTTGTGTATGTGCCGCAAACCCTGGTTATCGAGCCTGGCGACAGCATCGCCCACGTCACCGGTATCGCCCAGGCATTGGCCGCACTTGAGCGCATGGCGCAAGGCGCCGGCCGGGCCGACGACCTGGAACTGATCGACGATCGCTGGGACCTGGCCGAGCGCTTGCGCACCGCGCTGGATGTGGCAGGGCTGCAACCCCTTCATGCGCACACCTCTGCCCATCACCTCAGTGGGGGTCAGTTGGCCAGGGTTGCGCTGATAGGTGCGTTGCTGGCCTGTCCTCAGTTGCTGATTCTCGATGAGCCGACCAATCACCTCGACAGCGCCGGGCGTGATTGGCTGCTGCAGGTGCTGAGTGACTGGCGCGGCGGCCTGGTGGTGGTCAGCCATGATCGGCAACTGCTCAACGCCATGGGGCGCATTATCGAACTGTCGCCCCTTGGCGCCCGGGCGTATGGCGGCAACTACGAAACCTATCGACAACAGCGCGATACGCAGCAGCACGCCGCCATCGCCGCCTGGGAGCACGCCCGCCTGGAGCGCAGCCGCG
>NZ_JAKNRV010000136.1:0-12999 GCF_023072625.1 Pseudomonas emilianonis | reverse complement strand
TGCGCCTGGATGAGGTGTTGCAGCATGTGGGGATTGGCAGCTTGCCGTATTTCACGGCGCGGCATGCGTTGGATGAGGGGCGCTTCGGGCTGGTTGACGGCCTGGGCCAGCACGGCCACTTCGGCGCACTTCTGGACCGCGAACGCCAGCCAGCTTTTCAACTCGCTATCGAGTTGGTCTTCACGGCCCAGGTCGACCGGGCTGTGCAGCAACGAGCAGGACGGCGCCACCCACAGCCGATCGCCCAGTTTCTCATGGGCGTGCTGCAGGGTGCCGAGGGCGTGTTCCAGATCGCAACGCCAGACGTTACGGCCGTTGACCACGCCCAGGGACAAGACTTTGTAGGCCGGTAGGCGATCGAGAATGGTCGGGTACTGCTCCGGTGCGCGCACCAAGTCAATGTGCAGGCCATCCACCGGCAGGTTGGCGGCCAAGCCGAGGTTTTCTTCCAGGCCACCGAAGTAAGTCGCGACCAGCTTTTTCAGCGGATCGCGCTGGATCAGGTTGTAGGCGCGTTCGAAGGCGTTTTTCCATGCCTGCGGCAGGTCGAGTACGAGAATCGGCTCGTCGATCTGCACCCACTCCACGCCCAGGTCAGCCAGGCGCTGGAAGATCTGGCCGTACAGTGGCAGCAGCCGTTCGAGCAGGTCGAGCTTGTCGAAATCCTCGCCCTTGGCCTTGCCCAGCCACAGGTAAGTCAGCGGGCCGATCACCACGGGCTTGACGGTGTGGCCCAGGTCACGCGCCTCCTTGACCTCGTCGAAGAGCTGCTCCCAACCGAGGTGAAAGTGCTGGTCGACGCTGAATTCAGGCACCAGGTAGTGGTAATTGGTGTCGAACCACTTGGTCATTTCCTGGGCATGCGACCCGCCGCAGCACTGGTCACTGACGCCGCGCGCCATGCCGAACAAGGTCTGCAAGGTGGCTTTGCCATCAGCCGGGCGGAAGCGCTCAGGGATCACACCGAACATCAGCGAATGGGTGAGTACCTGGTCGTACCAGGCAAAATCACCGACGGGCAACAGGTCGATGCCGGCCTGTTTTTGCAAGGCCCAATGCGCCTTGCGCAAGTCACGGCCAACGGCGTGCAGGCCGGCTTCGTCGAGTTCGCCCTTCCAAAACGCTTCCTGCGCTTTTTTCAGTTCACGATCGCGTCCAATGCGTGGAAATCCGAGGGAATGAGCGACTGCCATGACTTACAACTCCAATACCGTTAGTGATGGCGGCCATTGTCGGCAGACTCGCATAGTGAGACAAACTCATTTTATTCCTAATGATCACAAGATCTACTCATGTTAATAGGGCCATGACGCACTCGCTGCCGACCCGCGTCACCGATTTCGTCATGCGGGCGAGCCCCTGTAGGGGCGAGCTTGCTCGCGCCTACAGGGGCACTGATTCGATCCTCCCCGCCACTTACATCAACGGAATCGAATAACTCACAAACAGGCGATTCTGGTCCTGGTCCCGCGCGACCTCACTGCGCGACACACCGTTACGCCAGCCGAACCCGACGTTCTTGAAGGTGCCGCTCTGCACCACATAATCCAACGAAATATCCCGCTCCCACTCGCTGGCGTTATTCCCGCTGGCGGTGAGAATATGGTCGCCTTTCAAATACATCATCGACGCCTTCAAGCCCGGCACACCCAACGCCGCGAAGTCATAGGCGTACTGCGCAAAGGCCGTGCGCTCGCCGGCCTGGATAAAGGTTTGCACCGTCCGGTCGGTGTAGAGGTACAGGCTGGAGCCACCCTCCCCTTTGTTCACCAGGCCGCCCTGGTTGAGCTGGGCAAAGTTGCTGTCATCGGACACTTGTTGGTAACCGGCGGTAATCGCGTGGGGCCCCAGGGAGTAGATGAAGGCCGCACTCCAGGTGTTGTTGTCGATTTCACCGCTGCTATTTTTGGTATAGCCGCTGAACTTGTAGCCTTCGGCGCGCCCGGCGACGCTGCTGTTTTTACCGTCGGAGGTGGTCTTGAAGTAACGCAGGTCGGTTTTCAACGAACCGTAGTCGCCCAGCGGCAATACATGAATCAAGCCGGCAAAGTGTTGTTGGTAATAGTCTTCGAGGTTGGCGTAGTAGTACTGGACCATCAGGTCCTTGGTCAGTTGGTAGTCGGCACCGGCGTAGGTGAATTTATTGCTTTCCTGGGTGCCGCCCGCCGCCGCCAGGCCGCTGCGGTCGCTGGAGCCGCGCCCGGTGGTGTGTTGAAGCTGGCCGCCGATCAGGGTCAGGTTGTCGATGTCTTTGCTGGTGACCTGCCCGCCTTCGAACGATTGCGGCAACAGGCGGCCATCGTTGCTCACCAGGATCGGCAGGTTCGGGCGCAGGTAGCCGTAGCGCGCTTCGGTCTTGGCGAAACGCGCCTTCGCGGTGGCGCCGCCACGGGCCCAGTTGTCCACGGCCTTGCCGTCATCGCTGGGGATCATCGAACTGCCGACATGGCGCCCGGCACTGCTGTCGAGGGTCATGCCGAGCATGCCGACCGCGTCCAGGCCAAAGCCGACGGTGCCGTCGGTAAAGCCCGACTGGTAATTGAGCATGAACGCCTGGCCCCACTCTTCAGTCTTCGACGGTGCGGCGGTGCCGTCGCGGTTGTCGTTGTTGAAGTAGAAGTTGCGCATACTCAAGTTGGCTTTGCTGTCGCTCAAAAAATCGGCCGAAGCCAGGGGGCTCAGGGCGATGCCCAAGCTGCCGGTCAGTAGGCTTAATACATTCAAAGTGGCTTTCATCAGGACGAACTCCGGCGCGGAATCCAAGTTCCGTGCGCTAAAAATGGACAGCAGGAAGCACGCGGCCACACTTGAGTTGGCCGTTGCGTTAACTAACGTTCAGTTACTTGGGTGGGTGAAGTGAACCTCCGTAAAACCTCAGTCAATCAATCCATGAGCGTCATAAAACGGATACGGCCCCGGGTAGTCCCCAAACACGCCGTTGTGGCTGACCAACCCCTGTTGCGCATCCCAGCGATGCAACAAGTAACCCGCCGGTTCCAGGTTGAAATGCGCCGGCGCGGCGTCTTGCAGATCCAGCACGATCTGATGGGACGTGCCAGGGCATACACAGCTCAAACTGCCGCCGAAACGCCGCTGCATCGACCGGTGCAAATGCCCGCACAGCAGGCGTTCCACTTGCGGGTGGCGCGCCACGACGGTTTCCAGGGCGGCGGCATTGATAAAGTGCTCGCGGTCCATATGGCCGATGCCGCTGATAAACGGCGGGTGATGCAGGATCAGCACGGTAGGCGCTTGCGGACGGAGTGCCAACTGGTCGTCGAGCCACTGCAACTGGCTGTCCAGCAGTTGGCCGCCATGACCACCGGGGATGGTGGAGTCGAGGCCGATCAAGCGCAGCGGGTGTGCGTCGACGACCCAATCCAACGGGCCCGCCGGCGAACTCGGCAAGTAGGTGTGATCGCCGAACGCGTCCAGCAACGGCCCGCGCGCGTCATGGTTGCCGGGCACCAAGTAGCAAGGCATCTGCAGGCGTGCCAGTTCAGGGTGCAGCACGGCGTATTCATCGGCACGGCCGAAGTCGACCAGGTCGCCGCTGATCACCACGATATCGGCGCGTGGGTGGCTGGCGTTCAGATGGTCGACGGCGCGGCGCAGCGCACCCAACGTGTCGACCACGCCGTAAGTCAGGCGCTGACCGGCTTTAAGGTGCAGATCGCTGATCTGCGCAACAAGAAACGGACGGTTCAAAAGGCAACTCTCACGCATTCAGGGTGAACAACATGTGCGGCGCGATCGCCAAGGCAATCGGCGCGCCGACGGCGTATAGCTGGTGGTCGTTGCTGTCGACCAACAACGGTTGCGGGCCGCCCACATCCACCAGCAGGCGGCTTTGCGCACCTTGGAAAAACTGCGCCAGCAGATGGCCGTGCAGATGCCCTTCGTGCTCCATCACCCGCAAGTGTTCGGGGCGGCAGTACACGATGCCGGGCAACTGCGCTGTATGCCACGGCAACTCGCCGCCGCAGACTTTCAAACCATGGGGTGACGGCTCAATGACGTGGAAGGCATTCAGGTTGCCGACAAAGCCTGCGACGAAGGCGTTGGCGGGTTTCTGGTAGATGTCCCGTGGGCTGGCCAGTTGCGCGACGCGGCCGTGCTCCATCACCAGGATGCGATCACCCAGGGCCATGGCTTCACCCTGGTCGTGGGTGACAAACACCGAGGTGATACCGAGGCCGCGCAGCAGTTGATTCAACTCACTGCGCAGGCGCTCACGCAATTGCGCATCGAGGGCGGCCAGGGGTTCGTCCAGCAACAGCACCTTGGGCCGCGGCGCCAGCGCACGGGCCAAGGCCACGCGCTGGCGTTGGCCACCCGAGAGCTCGTGGATGCTGCGCTTGCCATGGTGTTGCAAACCCACCAGCTCCAGCAGTTCCTCGCAGCGCTTGTTGCGCTCCGCTGGCGACATACCGCGAATCTTCAGGCCATAGACGATATTCCCGGCCACATCCAGGTTGGGAAACAGCGCATAGTTCTGGAACACCATGCCCACATCACGGCGCTCGATGGGCAGGCGCGTGACATCCTGGTCGCCGAAGAACACCTGGCCCACATCCGGGCGTTCCAGGCCGGCGATCAGGCGTAACGTGGTGGTTTTGCCGCAACCGGACGGGCCGAGAATGGCGAGGGTTTCGCCGCCTTCGACGGTCAGGTCCAAGTCATGCACGGCCACGGTGCCGTCGGCGAACGCCTTGCGGCAACCTTGCAGGCGGATAGTGATAGCGGTCATCGACGCTCTCCACGGGACAAACGAGCACTGATGGCCTGCAACGCAATCAGCAGCGGCACGATCATCAGCAAAAAGATAAGGGTGTAGGCGCTGGCGATTTCCAGGCGCGCCGAGGCGTAGCTGTCGGCCAGGCCCACGGGCAGGGTCTTGGTCATGGGCGTATGCAGCATCCAGGTCAGGTTGAATTCACCCAGCGACAAGGTGACCACCATCAGCACACCCGCGAGAATGCCCGCCCGGCAATTGGGCACCACCACGCTGAAAAAGCGCTTGATGGGACCTGCGCCCAGGCTGGCCGCCGCTTCCTCCAATACCGGCAAGTGCTGGCGCTGCATCACCGCCATCACCGGGCGCACCAAAAACGGCAAGGTGAACAGCACATGGCCGACCAAAATGAACAGCCAACTGCTGCGAAACGCGCCGAACTGGCCGTAGGTCAACAGTAAGGCCAGCGCGCTGGCCAGCCCCGGCATCGCCACCGGCAGCACCATCAGTTCCTCGAAAGCGCGACTGAAGCGATTGTTCATGCGCACCAGAGCGTAGGCCGCCGGCACGCCGATCACGCAGACGCACACCGCGCAGGCCAGGGCCAGTTGCAGCGACAACCACACCGTCGGCGAATAGGCCTGCCAGACCTGGATCAGCCAATCGAAGGTCAGGCCACTGGACAGGCCCACAAAGAAATTGCGCGTGAGCCCGGCCAGCAACGACATCAACACCGGCACCAACATGAAGGCGCACACCAGCAGGGTAAACAGCAGTTGCATCACGAACAGCGATGAGCGCTTCACAGGACAGTCCCCGCGTTTTTCACCCAGCGCCGGGTGAGCAGCAACACCGCCCAGGTCAGCGCGCCCAACACCACCGAAAGCGCTGCGGCGACGGCAAAGTTGGCGTAGTTGGTGAACACGTTGTAGATGGCCACCGGGGTCACGTTCAGCCGCGTGCCCAAGGTGAACGCCGTACCGAAGGCGCCCATCGACGTGGCAAAGCAGATCGCCCCGCAGGACGCCAACGCCGGTGCCAGGCCCGGCACGATCACATCGCACACCACGCGCCAATGCCCTGCTCCCAGCGAGTGCGCGGCTTCTTCCAGGCTGCGGTCGAGGCTTTCGCATGCGGCCATCACCGTGAGGATTACCCGTGGGATCGAGAAGTACAGATAGCCGACAAACAACCCGGCCAGCGAGTAAGCGAAGATCCAGCGCTCACCGACCAACTGCAGGCCCAGGGACGCCAGCAAGCCCTGGCGCCCGGCCAACAGGATCACCAGAAAGCCCACCACGACACCCGGGAATGCCAACGGGAACGTCAGCAACGCAACCAGCGCCGAGCGCCCGAAGAACTGCTGGCGCGCCAGGAATACAGCGCTGATGCCGCCGATCAGTAGCGCCACAAGCGTGACGAACACCGCCAGCGCACAGGTTTGCGCCAGGCTGCCTAGATACTGCGCGCTGCTGAGTACCTGCCAATAACCGCTGCCGTTGCTGTCGCGGCTCTCGGCGCCGAGCACCATCAGGTGCGCCAGCGGCAACAACCAGAACGCGAGCAGCACCGCAAAGGCCGGGGCCAGGGCCCAGGCAGCGTGTCTTGCCGATGCGGCCACTTACTTGACCTCGTTCAGGTAACGAGCGGCAAAGGCTTCCTGCACGGCGGCCATCTTCTGGTAGTCCACCACACCGGCGCGGGCGTAATCGCTGTCGGGCAGGAACTGCGCGGCGACCTCGGCCGGCATCTGCACCGGGCGTATCGGGCGCAGGTATGCCTTCGCCCATAGCGCCTGGCCTGCATCGGACAGGACGAAATCGAGGACTTTTTCGCCATTGGCGCGGTGCGGCGCGTTGGCCACCAGGCTCATCACGTAGGGCACGCTGATGCTGCCTTCCTTGGGAATCACGAAAGCGACGTTGGCGTTGTCTTTGTAGCGTGCGCGGTAGGCGTTGAAGTCGTAGTCCACCAGGATCGGCAACTCACCGGACAACACCCGCGCATAGGCGGTTTGCTTGGGCACGATGGGGGCGTTTTTCGCCAGTGTCTGGAAGTAGTTGATGGCCGGGGCGAAGTTGTCCAAGTCGCCGCCCAGGGCGCGGTTGATCGCCACCGCCGACACGTAGCCGACAAACGCGCTGGACGGGTCCAGGTAGCCGACCATGCCTTTGTATTCAGGCTTGAGCAGGTCGGCCCAGCTCTGCGGCACCGGCAAGCCACCCAGGGCATCGACATTGACCATAATGCCCAGGGTGCCGGAGTGGATGGCGAACCATTGGCCGGACGGGTCTTTCAAACCGACGGGAATCTGCTCCCAACCCTTGGGTTTGTAGCCATCGACCACGCCGGCCTTTTGCGCCTGCAGGCCGAAGGTCACGCCGTAATACACCACGTCGGCCACCGGAGCGGCTTTCTCCGCCACCAACTGCGCCAGGGACTGGCCGGAGTTCTTGTTGTCCAGCGGCACCTGCACGCCGGTGCTGGAAGCGATGGCCTTGAGCTGGGTGCCCCAATCGGCCCAGTCCGGCGGGCAGTTGTAGCAAATCGCCGTGTCGGCGGCCTGGGCTAGGCTGGCCATACCGCACAGCAGCACGGCTGCCAGGGTTTTACTGAATACGCGCATCGAGGGTCTCCTCATGGGGTTGAGTGCTTTCACCCGGCCGGATATGGCAAGGCAGGCAATGGGAAATCGGGACGTTGCCGGCGATCTGCGCCAGCAACTGGTCAATCACGGTGCTGGCGAGCAACGCGATGGGCTGCACCACGCTGCACAACGTCGGGTGCATCTGGGTGCCGAGGGCGATGCCATCGAAGCCCATCACTGACAGTTGCTCGGGTACGTTCCAGGCGTTGCGGCGCAGCTCGGCGATCAGGCTGATCGCCAGGAAGTCGTTGGAGCACACCAGCGCGGTCGGCGCATCCGGGCCTTTGAGAAACGGGGCGATGGCGGCGAATTCAGCCTGCGTGTGGGCTGGCATTTCGATCACCGGGCGAGCTTGGAGGCCATGCTCTTTCATCCCATCGCAATAACCGGCGTAACGCAGACGTGCGCGGTCGGACTGCAACGCGGGGCCGGCGACCATGCTGATGCGCCGGTGCCCTGCTTCCAGCAAATAGCGCGTAGCCAGGGCCATACCGGCGCGGTTGTCGACGGACACGGCGCTGTAGTCGGGGTTGCTGGGTTGGTGGTAGGCCAGCACAAACGGCGTCTGCTCGCTGGACAGGCTGTGCAGCACGCTGTTGCTTTCGGCATCCGTTACCGTCAGCACCAGGCCGTCGACGCGCTGGCGCAGCAACTCTTCCACCACAATGCTTTCGCGCTCGCTGCTGTAGTCGGTGGTTGCCAGCAACAGGCTGTAGCCGCGCAAACGGGCCGCACGCTCCATGGCCTGCAATTGCTCGGCGAAGACGGGGTTGAGCAAATTGGGCACCACCACGCCGATCAGGTTGGTGGTTTGCAGCCGCAACTGGCGGCCGAGCAAGTTAGGCCGAAAACCCAGCTCGCGGGCAGCGGCGAACACCTGTTCACGCGTCGCCGGGCGTACCTGGTCGGGAGAGGCAAAGGTGCGGGCAGCGGTAGCGCGGGATACCCCGGCCAGCCGTGCAACGTCTTTCAAATCAGTCATTGTCACTCGCTTGAGATCGATCTCATTGGCGACGACAGTAACGGCGCAATGTGGCAGGAACGTGGTGGGCAGATGACGGTTTGATGTCAGCGCCCTGGATACACCGCGATCCCAATGTGGGAGGGGGCTTGGCCCCGATAGCGTTGTGTCAGGCACCCGATAGGCCAGCTGATCCACCGCTATCGGGAGCAAGCCCCCTCCCACATTGGACCGGTGCATGCCGTTGGATAGTCATATTCCGTGGCTATGCTTGAAAACCCGACGCGCAAAATCCGCCCGCTAACCTTCCGATCTGCGCCAAGTGCGGGCACAATGCGTGTCCTTTTTTGGCAGGCACCGCCGTAGGCTCTCAAAAATGATCAAAACGCCGTACTACCTCATCGATAAACAGAAGCTTCTGGTCAACATGCAGAAGATTGCCTACGTGCGCGAACAGTCCGGCGCCAAGGCGTTGCTGGCGCTCAAGTGCTTTGCCACCTGGTCGGTGTTTGACCTGATGCAGCAATACATGGACGGCACCACGTCGTCGTCGCTGTATGAATTGAAGCTCGGCCGCCAGAAGTTCGAAGGCGAGGCGCACGCCTACAGCGTGGCCTGGGCCGACGATGAAATCGAAGAGATGCTGGATAACTGCGACAAGATCATCTTCAACTCCATCAGCCAACTGCAGCGCTTTGCCGAGCGCTCCGAGGGCAAGACCCGCGGCCTGCGCGTCAACCCGCAGGTGAGCAGTTCGGATTACCTGCTGGCCGACCCGGCGCGCCCGTTCAGCCGTCTGGGCGAATGGGACCCGGTGAAGATCGAAGGCGTGATTGAGCAGATCTCCGGTTTCATGTTCCACAACAACTGCGAAAACGACGACTTCAGCCTGTTCGACAAGATGCTGTGTACCATCGAAGAGCGCTTCGGGGCGCTGCTGCACAAGGTCAATTGGGTCAGCCTCGGCGGCGGCATCCACTTCACCGGCGAAGGCTATGCGCTGGACGCGTTCTGCGCACGCTTGAAAGCCTTCTCGCAGAAGTACGACGTGCAGGTGTACCTGGAACCCGGCGAAGCCGCGATCACCAACAGCGCCTCGCTGGAAGTCACCGTGCTCGACACCCTCTACAACGGCAAACACCTCGCCGTGGTCGACAGTTCCATCGAAGCCCACCTGCTGGACCTGCTGATCTACCGCCTCAACGCCAAGCTGGCGCCGAGCGCGGGTGAACACACCTACATGGTATGCGGCAAATCCTGCCTGGCCGGGGACATTTTCGGCGAGTATCAATTTGATCGTCCGTTGGCCATCGGCGATCGGCTGTCGTTCATCGACACCGCGGGCTACACCATGGTCAAGAAAAACTGGTTCAACGGCCTGAAAATGCCGTCCATCGTAGTGAAACAACTCGACGGTACAGTCGAAGTGGTTCGTGAATTTGGTTACGACGACTACCTGTCCAGCCTTTCGTAAGCTGGCGGATAAAGGAGAGATAAAGCAATTGAAAAAGAACGTTCTTATCATTGGTGCAGGAGGTGTCGCCAAGGTGGTGGCCCACAAGTGCGCGCAGCACAACGACGAACTCGGTCGTATTGCTATCGCGTCGCGCAACATCTCCAAATGCCAGGCCATCATCGACAGCGTCAAGGCCAAGGGTAGCCTCAAAGTACCCGCCGACATCCAAGCCTTTGCGCTGAACGCCCTGGACGTGGAAGCGACCAAGGCCCTGATCCGCGAGACACAATCGCAGATCGTCATCAACGTCGGCTCCGCGTTCCTCAACATGTCGGTGCTGCGTGCCTGCATCGATACCGGCGTGGCTTACCTCGACACCGCCATCCACGAAGAGCCGGGCAAGGTCTGTGAGACCCCGCCGTGGTACGGCAACTACGAATGGAACCACCTGGAAGAGTGCAAACAGAAGAACATCACCGCCATCCTTGGCGTGGGCTTCGACCCGGGTGTCGTCAACGCGTATGCCGCGCTGGCGCAGCAAGAGCATTTCGACCGCATTGATTCGATCGACATTCTCGACGTCAATGCCGGCTCCCATGGCAAATACTTCGCCACCAATTTCGACCCGGAAATCAACTTCCGCGAATTCACCGGACAGGTGTGGAGCTGGCAGAACAGCCAGTGGACCAGCAACACCATGTTCGAAGTCAAACGCACCGACGACCTGCCGGTGGTCGGTTCGCAGAACCTGTACCTGACCGGCCACGATGAAGTCCACTCGCTGTCGAAAAACCTCGACGTGCCCAACGTGCGCTTCTGGATGAGCTTCGGTGAACACTACATCAACGTGTTCACCGTACTGAACAGCCTCGGCCTGCTCTCCGAAAAGCCGGTCACCACCGCCGAAGGCCTGCAAGTGGTGCCGTTGAAAGTGGTCAAGGCCGTGCTGCCCGACCCGTCTTCACTCGCCCCTGGCTACACCGGCAAGACCTGCATCGGCGACCTGGTCAAAGGCACCAAGGATGGCCAGCCACGCGAGATGTTCATCTACAACGTGGCGTGCCATGAAGCAGCCTTTGCGGAAACTGAAAGCCAGGGCATTTCCTACACCGCAGGCGTGCCACCCGTCGCCGCTGCGCTGCTGGTTGCACGTGGCGAGTGGGATGTGAAGCACATGGCCAACGTTGAGGAGCTGCCGGCTGAGCCGTTCCTCAAGGCGCTGGACGTGATGGGCTTGCCGACTCGAATCAAAGACGAGCACGGTGATCGGGCTTGGGATGCGATTGCCTGATAGGCAATAGCTGACCGAACCAAAATGTGGGAGGGGGCTTGCCCCCGATAGCGGTAGATCAGTCACAGCTGTATTGACTGACACACTGTAATCGGGGGCAAGCCCCCTCCCACATTTGGATTCGTGATGCTGTGAGACCAGGCGTCTTAAAATCGCTCCTGCACACACGGAAGCAATCTCAAAACACCGACCAGCCAATCCGCTCACTCAACAACTCCAGCGCCTTGATCCCCGCCAGCGAATTCCCCGCCGCGTTCAACTCCGGCGACCACACGCACACCGTGAACTGCCCCGGCACCACCGCGACAATGCCGCCGCCGACCCCGCTCTTGCCCGGCAAGCCCACGCGATAGGCGAAATTTCCCGCTTCGTCATACAGCCCGCTAGTGGCCATGATCGAGTTGACCTGTTTGGTCTGGCGCGCGGTCAGTATCTGCTCGCCGCTGTGGGCACTTACCCCCTCGTTGGCCAGGAAGCTGAACGCCTTGGACAAATCCAGGCAACTCATTTGTAGCGCACAGTAATTGAAGTAACTGTGCAGCACCGCGTCGACGTCGTTATGGAAGTTGCCGAACGACTTCATCAGGTAGGCCATGGCCGCATTGCGTGCGCCGTGTTGCGCTTCCGACTCGGCGACGACGCTGTTGACCAGGATCTGCGGGTTGCCCGACAGGCGCCGCACAAAGTCGCGCATCGACAGAATCGGCACGGCAAAGCGTGACTGATTGATATCGCAGATCACCAGCGCGCCGGCATTGATAAAGGGGTTGCGTGGGCGGCCGCGTTCGAACTCCAGCTGCACCAGCGAGTTGAACGGCTGGCCCGAGGGCTCGTGGCCCAGGCGTTCCCAGATGGTTTCGCCGCCGTGGTCGATGGCTTGCACCAGGCTGAACACCTTGGAAATGCTCTGCACCGAGAACAGGGTATCGGCATCCCCGGCGCAGTAGGACGCGCCGTCATTGCCGTACACAGCGATCCCCAGTTGATCAGCGGGCACGTCGGCCAGCGCGGGGATGTAGTCGGCGACTTTGCCGAGGCCGATCAGTGGACGAACTTCGTCGAGAATCGACTCCAACAGCGCCTGCATGTCTTGTCCTGTCATCGTTCTTTGAATCAGTGGTAAGCGGGGCGCGGAGGATACTTCAATGTGCGCGGCAGTCCCACTGGCGGCGAGGACGGGTGGCGGTGGGTGGCTTAGAAATACGTCACATCCGACACCTGCTCATCCAGCACATCCTGCGCCAACGCCCATGCCTGGTCATTGGACCCCACCAGCAGCAGCGGATAACCCCAGGCCTGGCCGAAGGTCATGGCGAATGGCTTGAGTGCCCGGCGTTTGGCCGCGCAGGGCTCCACCTGGATCATGCCTTTGACATACGCACGCAGGGTCTGCCGGTGTTTCTTCATCCAGAGCGAGGCGTGCTCGCGCTCTTCGTAGGAATGCGCGTGATTGAGTTCGTCCAAGGCTTTTTCATACAGCAGCACAAAAGATTGCTGACGTGCCAGCAGGCCTTCGAACATCACGAAGCTGTCCTGCGACCCGCCTTCATTCGGGGCATCAAAAACGATCTTCACCACGGGAAATGTTGAACTGTCGAGGCGCATGGCAGAGCTCCTTAATGAGAGTAAATCTCACTATGAGTGCTCGCAAGGCTGGACGGCATTGCACAGAATAGCCAAAATGTTTCGCAATTCAGCCAAGCTGCGAGCCCGCTATGAAACGTCACCGCCTGGACCTGCATGATCCGCTGTTGGCCAAGGATGCCGACGTGATCCCGCGTGCCGTGGTGGGACGTCGACGTGTCGAAAATCCCGGATGCCACGCCAACCCTGCACACCGGCCCGTACAAGGCCAACCCCTATACCGTGCTGGGCAAGAATTACTTCCCGCTGCAAGACTCCAAGACCT
>NZ_JAKNRV010000135.1:0-13091 GCF_023072625.1 Pseudomonas emilianonis | reverse complement strand
TGCCACCCTGGGCCTCGACCCGGGCCTGCGCACCGGCTGCAAGGTCGCCGTGGTCGATTCGACCGGCAAGCTGCTGGACCACGCCACCGTGTATCCACACGTGCCACACAACAAGTGGGACCAGACGCTCGCGATCCTGGCGGCCCTGTGCGCCAAGCACGCGGTAGACCTGATCGCCATCGGCAACGGCACCGCCAGCCGTGAAACCGACAAACTGGCCGCCGAACTGATCAAAAAATACCCAGCCATGAAGATGACCAAGGTCATGGTTTCCGAGGCCGGCGCTTCGGTGTACTCGGCATCGGAACTGGCTTCCAAGGAATTCCCGGACCTCGACGTGTCGATCCGTGGCGCAGTGTCCATCGCCCGTCGTCTGCAAGACCCGCTGGCCGAACTGGTGAAAATCGATCCGAAATCCATCGGCGTCGGCCAATACCAACACGACGTGTCGCAGCTGAAACTGGCGCGCGGCCTGGATGCGGTGGTGGAAGACTGCGTAAACGCCGTGGGTGTGGACGTGAACACCGCCTCCGTCGCACTGCTGGCGCGGATCTCCGGCCTCAACGCGACCCTGGCGCAGAACATCGTGACCCACCGCGACGAAAACGGGGCGTTCAAGACCCGCGCCGCGCTGAAAAAAGTCGCACGCCTGGGTGAAAAAACCTTCGAACAGGCTGCCGGCTTCCTGCGCGTCATGAACGGCGACAACCCGCTGGACGCCTCGGCAGTTCACCCGGAAGCCTACCCGCTGGTGCAACGCATCGCCGCCGAGACCGACCGCGACATCCGCTCGCTGATTGGCGACGCCGCGTTCCTCAAGCGCCTGGACCCGAAGAAGTACACCGACGAAACCTTCGGCGTGCCGACCATCACCGACATCCTGCAAGAGCTGGAAAAACCTGGCCGCGACCCACGCCCAGGGTTCAAAACCGCCGAGTTCCAGGATGGCGTCGAAGACCTCAAGGACCTGCAACTGGGCATGATCCTCGAAGGCGTGGTGACCAACGTGACCAACTTCGGTGCCTTTGTGGACATCGGCGTGCATCAGGACGGTTTGGTGCATATCTCCGCGCTTTCGGAGAAGTTCATCAAAGACCCACGCGAAGCGGTGAAGGCCGGTGACGTGGTCAAGGTCAAGGTCATGGAAGTCGACATCCCGCGCAAACGCGTCGGCCTGTCGATGCGCATGAGCGACACCCCCGGCGAGAAAATCGACGGTGCCCGTGGCGCCCGCCCGGGCTCGGCGCCACGCCAGTCGCAAAACAACGCGCCGCGCAAGGAAACCGCGACCGCAGCGCCGAGCAACAATGCCATGGCCTCGCTGTTCGCCAACGCCAAACAGTTGAAGAAGCGCTGATGGAGATTCCGGCCGGTTTGACCCAGAGCGCGTTCAGCGAACTGATCGGCTGCCGCCTGCAACGCCTGGAGCAGGGCGTTGCCGAGGTGGCCCTGAGCCTGGAGCCGCAACTGCGCAATCGCGCAGGCAAGCTCCATGGCGGGGCGATTTTCAGCCTGGTCGACATCACCATGGGGCTGGCCTGTTCCAGCGCCCACGGGTTCGACCAGCAGAGCGCGACCATTGAATGCAAAATCAACTACATCCGTGCGGTGGAAAACGGCGAAGTGCTGTGTACCGCACGGGTTATTCACCCTGGTCGGCGCACGTTGGTGGTCGAGGCCGACGTGTACCAAGGTGAACGACTTGTCGCAAAAGCGCAGGGCACCTTCGCTGTCCTATAGCTCCCCACCCTCGATTTGAGTTAATTTCGGCGCTGCGATAACGGCGTCGGAATTTTCTTGCTGCGCTATAGCCCAATTCATGGAGTGAAGTAGGCTTTTTCAAAACGGGTCAAATCGACTCAAAACCAGGCGATCACGCCAGTTTTAACTTCACCCTTGTAGACCGTCCTGCCCACCCCCATATTGGGGCGACTGACGCGTGAAGGAATCCAACTTGAGCGAACTTCTCAACCGCCGCCTGGCCCTGCTCGGCAAGCGCGAACACCTCTCCCTGCTGGAGCATTGCTTGCACGGCATCGAGCGCGAATGCCTGCGTGTCACCCATGAAGGTCGCCTGGCGCAGACGCCGCACCCCGAAGCCCTGGGCGCCGCGCTGACCCACGAACAGATCACCACCGACTACTCGGAATCGTTGCTGGAGTTCATCACCCCAGCCCTGCCCAACCCGGCCGATACCCTGAGCAATCTGGACAAGATCCATCGCTTTGCCTACAGCAAGCTCGGCAGCGAATACCTGTGGAGCCCCTCGATGCCGTGCCCGTTGCCGGCCGAGGAAGACATTCCGATTGCCTACTACGGCACCTCCAATATCGGACAGCTCAAGTACGTGTATCGCAAGGGCCTGGCCCTGCGTTACGGCAAGACCATGCAGTGCATTGCCGGTATCCACTACAACTTTTCCCTGCCGGAACAACTGTGGCCGCTGCTCAAGGAAGCGGAAGGGTTTGTCGGCACCGATCGCGACTATCAGTCCAACGCCTATATCGCCCTGATCCGTAACTTCCGCCGCAACAGTTGGCTGCTGATGTACCTGTTCGGTGCCTCGCCGGCACTGGACGCAGGCTTCCTGCGCGGCCGTTCGCACCAGTTGGACGTGCTGGATGCCGACACCTTGTACCTGCCGTATGCCACCAGCCTGCGCATGAGCGACCTGGGTTACCAGAGCAACGCCCAGGCCGGCCTGACACCGTGCTACAACGATTTGGCCAGCTACACCGACAGCCTGCGCGAAGCGGTGGCAACGCCCTACGCGCCTTATGTCGAAGTCGGCACCCACAAGGACGGCGAGTGGGTGCAACTCAACACCAACATCCTGCAGATCGAAAACGAGTACTACTCCAACATCCGTCCCAAGCGTGTGACTTACACCGGCGAGCGGCCGATCCAGGCGCTGATGGCCCGTGGCATCCAGTACATCGAAGTGCGCTGCCTGGACATCAACCCGTTCCTGCCGATGGGTATCGACCTGCAGGAGTCGCGTTTCCTCGATGCGTTCCTGCTGTATTGCGCGCTGAACGACAGCCCGCTGTTCGCCGACAACGAGTGCGGCAACGCCACGTCGAACTTCCTCAGCGTGGTCAAGGAAGGCCGGCGTCCGGGTCTGCAACTGCAGCGCAAGGGCCAGGCGGTGGACATGAAGGAATGGGCCACCGAGTTGCTGGAAAAGATCGCACCGTTGGCCGCCCTGCTCGACGAGAGTCACGGCATTACCGAACACAGCCAGGCACTGGACGCCCAGTTGGCCAAGGTCAACGACCCGTCCCTGACGCCGTCGGCCCAGGTGCTGGCCGCGATGGCCGAGCGCAAGGAAAGTTTTGCGCAGTTCTCCCTGCACCAGAGCGAGGTGCATGCCGAGTATTTCCGCAAGGAGCCGCTGCCGGCCGCAGAGCAGGCGCACTTTGAAGAACTGGCGCGCACCTCGCTGGCGCAACAGGCGGAACTGGAGCAGAACGAAGTGGGCGATTTCGATGTGTTTGTCGGCTCGTACCAGGCCAGCATCCTCGCGATCAGCAACTAAACGCCGAACTCGTTCCCTCAGGGGAATGAGCTCTAATGTGGGAGGGGGCTTGCCCCCGATGACGGTGGGTCAGTCAGTACATGCATTGACTGGTCCACCGCCATCGGGGGCAAGCCCCCTCCCACATTTGTCCTCATTGGAGTGAAGAATCCCGTCCACCCTTCTCCTCATAAGCTAATTCGAAAAAGTTATTTATTTTCGAGTTCTTAGATCATTTAGTCTCCTCACATGCCGATTCTCGGCCGCCTGATTGAGGAGCTTCCCCTTGAAACTGCTTACCCCTCTGCGCTTCTTGGCCGTGTTGTCCCTGGCCGGTGCCAGCCTGTTTGCCCAGGCGGCGGATGTAACCATCGCCTACCAGACCACCGTGGACCCGGCGAAAGTCGCCCAGGCCGACGGCGCGTATGAAAAAGCCACGAACGCCAAGATCGACTGGCGCAAATTCGACAACGGTTCCGACATCATCGCCGCCATCGCGTCCGGCGACGTGCAGATCGGCTACCTCGGTTCCAGCCCGCTGACCGCAGCCATCACGCGCAAAGTGCCGGTGCAGACCTTCCTCGTCGCCACACAGATCGGCGGTGCCGAAGCCCTGGTGGCGCGCAACGGTTCGGGGATCAACAGCCCGCAGGACCTGATCGGCAAAAAAGTCGCCGTGCCTTTCGTTTCCACCGGCCACTACAGCCTGCTGGCCGCGCTGAAGCACTGGAACATCGACCCGTCGAAAGTGACCATCCTCAACCTCGCGCCGCCAGCCATCATCGCCGCCTGGAAGCGCGGTGATATCGACGCCACCTACGTGTGGGACCCGGCCCTGGGCGTGGCCAAGGAAAACGGCAAGGTGCTGATCACTTCCGGCGAACTGGCCACGTTCGGCGCGCCGACCTTCGACGCGTGGATCGTGCGTAAGGACTTCGCCGAGAAGCACCCGGAAATCGTCAGCGCTTTCGCCAAAGTCACCCTGGATGCCTACGCCGCATACCGCAAAGACCCACAAGCCTGGCTCGCCGACAAAACCAACGTCGACAAGCTGGTGAAGCTCTCCGGGGCCAAGGCCAGCGACATCCCCGCGCTGCTGCAAGGCAACGTCTACCCACTGGCCGCAGAGCAGGTGACCCTGCTGGGCGCGCCGACCACCAAGGCGGTGACCGATACCGCGGCGTTCCTCAAGGAACAAGGCAAGGTCGAAGCGGTGCTGCCGGACTACGCCCCTTACATCAGCGCCAAGTTCATTACCCACTGATCAGGAGTTCATCGCGATGGCCTTGCTACAACTGGAGCGCATCAGCGCACAGTACCCAGGCGCCACAGAACCGGTACTGTCTGACATTTCACTCGAGCTTGGGCCCCAGCAATTGCTGGTGGCCCTCGGCCCGTCCGGCAGTGGCAAGACGTCGCTGTTGAACTTGATTGCCGGTTTTGTCGAACCCTCTGCCGGGCGTATCAGCCTCGATGGCGTGCCGGTCAAAGGCCCGAGTGCCGAGCGCGGCGTGGTGTTCCAGGACGATGCCCTGCTGCCCTGGCAGGACGTGCTGGCCAATGTCGGCTTCGGCCTGGAACTGGCCGGCGTGAGCAAGGCGCAACGCGAAGTGCGCGCCCGGGAAATGCTCGCGCTGGTGGACCTGGCCGGTTTCGACAGCCGGCGCATCTGGCAACTGTCCGGCGGCCAGAAGCAGCGGGTCGGCCTGGCCCGCGCCCTGGCGGCAGACCCGCGTGTGCTGCTGATGGACGAACCCTTCGGCGCCCTCGATGCGTTCACCCGCGAACAGATGCAGGAGCTACTGCTGCAAGTCTGGCGGCGCACGGCCAAGCCGGTGTTCCTGATTACCCACGACATCGAAGAAGCGGTATTTCTCGCCACCGATTTGATCCTGCTGGCACCCAACCCCGGTCAGATCGTCGAGCGCCTGCACCTGGATTTCGGCCAGCGCTATGCCGCCGGCGAGTCTGCGCGAGCGATCAAATCCGACCCGCACTTTATCGAAACCCGCGAACACGTGCTGGGCAAAGTGTTCTCCCAACGGCAGGTGTGCGCATGAGCAGCTACGAACTTCCCGCCACGGCCGCCAAGCCGGTGGCGCACGCCGTTATCCCGCTGCGGCGCAGCCTCAGCACACGCTGGATCAGCCTGCTGACGCTGATCGCGTTGCTGGCGATCTGGTGGGCCGTCACCGCCAGCGGCCTGATCGAACCGCTCTTCCTGCCGCCGCCGTCCGCCGTGCTGCAAAAAGGCTGGTTGCTGGCGACCACGGGCTACATGGATTCCACGTTATGGCAGCACCTCGGCGCGAGCCTCGAACGCATCGGCCTCGGCCTGGGTTTTGCGGTGCTGACCGCGGTGCCGGTGGGAATTGCCATCGGCTCGAATCGTATCGCCCGGGGCATTCTCGACCCGCTGATTGAGTTCTACCGGCCGATTCCACCCCTGGCCTACCTGCCGCTGATCGTGATCTGGTGCGGCATCGGCGAGTTGTCCAAGGTGCTGCTGATCTACCTGGCGATCTTTGCGCCGATCGCCATCGCTACCGCGACCGGCGTGCGCACGGTCGACCCGGCCAAGCTGCGTGCCGCGCAGTCGTTGGGCGCCACGCGCGCCCAGCTGATTCGCCACGTGATCCTGCCGAGCGCCCTGCCCGACATCCTCACCGGCGTGCGCATCGGGCTCGGAGTGGGCTGGTCGACATTGGTCGCCGCCGAGTTGATCGCCGCCACCAGCGGCCTGGGCTTCATGGTGCAGTCGGCGGCGCAGTTCCTGGTCACCGATGTGGTGGTGTTGGGGATTCTGGTGATCGCGCTGATCGCCTTCGCCATGGAAATGGGCCTGCGTGCCCTGCAGCGTAAATTGGTGCCGTGGCATGGCCAGGCACACTGAGTGATGAGAACCCCATGAGCAGCCTGACCGTTACCCCATTAAGCACCGCCCTTGGCGCCCAGATCAGTGGCGTCGATATCACCCAGCCGCTGAACCTCGAACAGCGCGACGCCATCGAACAGGCGTTGCTCACCCATTCGGTGCTGTTCTTCCGTGACCAGCCGCTCACCCCGCAGCAACAAGCACGCTTCGCGGCGAACTTCGGCGACCTGCATATTCATCCGATCTACCCTAACGTGCCGGAACAGCCTGAAGTGCTGATCCTCGATACCGCCGTCACCGACGTGCGTGACAACGCCGCATGGCACACCGACGTGACCTTCCTACCCACTCCAGCCCTCGGCGCGGTGCTGAGTGCCAAGTTGCTGCCGGCGTTTGGTGGCGACACGTTGTGGGCCAGCGGGATTGCCGCGTATGAGGCCCTGTCCGAGCCGTTGAAGGGGCTGCTCGACGGGCTCACCGCCACGCACGACTTCATCAAATCCTTCCCGCTGGAGCGCTTTGGCAACACTGCCGAAGACCTGGCGCGCTGGGAAGAAACCCGCAAGAAGAACCCACCGCTGTCGCACCCGGTGGTGCGCACCCACCCGGTAAGCGGGCGCAAGTCGCTGTTTGTCAGTGAGGGCTTCACCACCAAAATCAATGAACTGGAACCGGCGGAAAGCGAGGCGATCTTGAAGCTGCTGTTCGCCCACGCGACACGCCCGGAGTTCACGATTCGCTGGCGCTGGCAGGAGAATGACGTGGCGTTCTGGGACAACCGCGTCACCCAGCATTACGCAGTGGATGACTACCGGCCGCAGCGGCGGGTGATGCATCGGGCGACGATTTTGGGGGATGTGCCGTTCTGAGCCGAACACGAGAGTCGCCACACTGAAAATCAAATGTGGGAGGGGGCTTGCCCCCGATGGCGGTGTATCAGTCAGTACATCCATTGACTGGTCCACCGCCATCGGGGGCAAGCCCCCTCCCACATTGACTGTGTGCTGCCGGGTTATTCAGCCGTCGATGGTTTTTCCCACAGGTTGATCCCGCCTTCCAGCGCAAACCGATCGATCTCCGCCAGTTCCTCGGCGGTGAAACTCAGGTTCTTCAGCGCCCCGACGTTTTCAATAATCTGCTCCGGCCGGCTCGCGCCGATCAGTGCGCTGGTCACCCGTGGGTCGCGCAGGGTCCAGGCCAGGGCCAGTTGGGCCAGGCTTTGGCCACGACGCTTGGCGATTTCATTGAGCGCACGCACGTGAGCGATGTTGGCGTCGGACAGGTGCTTGGCCTGCAACGAACCGCCACCAGGACGATTCACCCGCGCATCGGCCGGCACGCCATTGAGGTACTTGTCGGTCAACAACCCCTGTGCCAGCGGCGTGAATGCGATCACCCCGGCACCGAGGGCTTCGGTGGTGTCGAGCAGGTCTTTTTCCACCCAGCGGTTGAGCAGGTTGTAGGCCGGTTGGTGGATCAGCAGCGGGACTTTCCACTCGTTGAGCAGGGCTGCGATTTCGCGGGTTTTCACCCCGGAGTAGGAGGAAATACCAATGTACAACGCCTTGCCTTGTTGCACGGCGGTGGCGAGGGCGCTGGCGGTTTCTTCCAGCGGTGTGTCGGCGTCGAAGCGGTGCGAATAGAAAATATCCACGTAGTCGACGCCCAGGCGTTGCAGGCTCTGGTCCAGGCTCGCCAGGATGTACTTGCGCGAACCGCCGCCCTGGCCATACGGGCCGGGCCACATGTCCCAGCCGGCCTTGCTGGAGATGATCAATTCGTCACGGTAGTGCTTGAAGTCTTCGCGCAGCAAACGCCCGAAGTTGATCTCGGCGCTGCCATACGGCGGGCCATAGTTGTTGGCCAGGTCGAAGTGGTTGATGCCTAAGTCGAACGCGGTGCGCAGCAGGGCGCGCTGGGTGTCGATCGGGGTGCTGTCGCCAAAGTTGTGCCACAGCCCCAGGGACAGGGCCGGCAGCACCAAGCCACTGCGGCCGACGCGGCGATAAGGAATAGATTCATAGCGGTTTTCGGCAGCGATATAAGTCATCGAATCCTCTCTTGGACGGGGGCAAATAAGGCCTGGGAATAAGCCTATTCCCAGGCCTTTTAAGCAGCTGAATCGCTTAACGTTGCCCTTCCGTTTTACAGCAAACTCCTACCAGAGTGGAACGACATAGCTGACATAGAGGCGGTTTTCATCCTGCACGGTGGCACCGGTGATGTCCGGGCTGGCGTGGGCATTTTTCCAGGTCACGCCCAGGCCCTTGAGGGTGCCGGTCGGCACTTGGTAGGCCACGGCAACGTTGCGTTCCCATTCGCTGGTAGTGCCCTGTGCGGTGCGGATATCATCGCCATGGGCATAGGCGGCGGAGAATGTCAGACCGTTGAGGCCCAGTTTGCCGAAGTCATATTTATACTGCGCCAGCCAGGTGCGTTCGCCGGCGTGCTGGAATTTGTTCAACTGCATGTTGGTCAGCGCCGGGGTGTCGGCACCTGAGCCTGGGCCCTGACGGTTGTCGCCGCTGTTCAGGCCGGAATCCAGGTACGGGAAGTCGCTGCTGCCGCTGTTTTTCTGGATGCCGAGGCCGACGGTATGACCGTCCAGGCTGTAGCTTTCCAACAGGCTGACGGTGGACTGGTTGATGCGGCCCTTGTTCACGCCATCGCCATAGACACCCGCCGCCGCAAAGTCCTTGTCGCCATCGGCGTTACCGCCCACACCCAGGCTGCGGAACATACGCACATCGGTGTCGATCGCACCGACCGACAAAGCGTCATGGCGCTTGGCACCGAGGAAGAACTGTTGGTAGTAATCCTCAAGGTTGGAATACCACAGGCTGACGGTGGTGCCCGGCAAGCCGGTGTAGTCGGCACCGCCGAAGAGGAAGCGATCGCTCTCCTTGGTGCCGCCGGCGGTGATCATGCCCTGGTCGCCGGTTTCGTTGCGGATCTTGGTCTTGAGGATGTCGCCACCGGTGAAGGTGAAATCGGTGAGGTCCTTGGAGACCAGTTGCACACCGGTGTTGGTCTGCTGGTACAGGCGGCCATCGGTGTTGGCCAGCACCGGGTTGTTGCCATACAGCGTACCGACCCGCAGTTCATCCTTGGCGAAGCGCATCTTGAACGTCGGGCTCAGCACGCCGAACTGGTCAGCGGATTTGCCGTTGTCCAGCGGGAACATGCTGCCGGGGTAGCGGCCCTGGTGGTCTTTGTCATTGAGGTCACCTCCGGAGTCCAGTTTCAAACCGTAGAACGCCTGCAAGTCAAGGCCGAAACCCACGGTGCCCTCGGTGTAGCCGGACTTGAAGTTGAACTCGAAACCCTGGCCCCAATCGCGAATGCTATGGGCCTTGGCATTGCTGCCGACCACGTCACGCCCCTGCTGGTTGAGATAGCGGTTGAGCAGGGTCACATCGGCGTGGCTGTCATCGATAAAATCGGCATGGGCGGACAGCATAAAGCTCGCCATGGCGACACCCACCATAGGGCTTAATAACGTCTTCATTGTTACCGGTCTCCGTCACTGTTCTGAAATGAAAGCGTCAAACGCTTCACACAATTACGCAGTGACCAGATGACAGTTACGCGTCAAAACGCTGCCGGGGCGCATGAAATTAAGTTTAAGAAAGCCCCGCCATACGGGGCTTTGCCGGAAATAACGCGAGCCCTGCCCACAGGGGGGACAGGGCCTGGAACGTCACCGCACCAAGTGCAGGAACTGCAGGTGGCGCTCGTACTGGTCGAGGATGTCGTTGATGATCTGCTCCTTGGTGTAGCCCACCAGATCGTAGTCCTGGCTGCCCTCGCTCAAGTGCACTTCGGCCCGGTAGTAGCGACGGTTGTTGAGTTCCTTGGAGCCCATGCCGCCACGGGCAAACGACGGTGTGAAGTAGCCGCGCATTTGCACCTGGTAGACGAACGGGTGCTGTTCGCCATGGCCGATTTCCAGGCTGACGCTGTCGTTGGACGGGTCAGGCTGGGTCACCACACTCAGGCCCTTCTCGACGAACACGGCGGTCACTTCTTCAATCGCCGGGCGCACCGTCGACTCAAGGAAGCGATACACCTCATCGCGCGACGGGAAATGCACCGCCTGGCTCAAACGCTGACGCCAGCCGCCACGACCCTTGCCCGCCGCAGATACCGGGGCCAACGAATGCAACTGGGCGATCTGCTTCTGCGATTCGAGGTAGAAGGCCTTGTGCAGCCCCCACATCATCAGCAGCAGGATCAACGAGAACGGCAACGAGGTCAGCACCACCGCCGATTTCAGCGAATCGATGCTGCCGGCAAACAGCAAGGCACTGGTCACCAGCGCGGTCATCACGCCCCAGAACACCCGCAGCCACTTCGGCCCGTCTTGATCGGCGTTGCCGCCTTTGGACGACAGGGTGGACAGCACCACGGTGCCGGAGTCGGCGGAGGTGACGAAGAACACGAAGCTGATAAACACCGTGACCGCGATCACCGTCTTGCTCCACGGGTAGGTTTCCAGCAGCAGGTAGAGGCTCATCGACGGGTCATCAATGGCCGACTGGCCGAGCGCGGTCAACCCGTGATTGAGCACCTGGTCGATGGCGCTGTTGCCGAAGATCGACATCCACGCCAGGGTGAAACCCAGCGGGATCAGCAGCACGCCGAACACGAACTCGCGGATGGTACGGCCACGGGAAATACGCGCGATAAACAGGCCCACGAACGGCGACCAGGCAATCCACCAGGCCCAATAGAACACCGTCCAGCCACCCAGCCAGTCGCTCGGCTTGTCGTAGGCGTACACGTCGAAACTCTTGGTCGGCAGCGCGCCGAGGTAGTCGCCGATGTTCTGGATCAGGGTGTTGAGCAAGTGCTGGGTGGGGCCGGCGAACAGCACGAACAGCAGCAGCGCACAGGCCAGCAGCATGTTGATGTCGGACATCACGCGCACGCCCTTGTCCACACCGGCCACCGCCACCAGGATCGCCGCGCCCATCATCAGGGTGATCAAGCCCACCTGAATCCACTGGGTGTGGGCGATGCCAAACAGGTAATCGAGACCGGAGTTGAGGTGCAGCACACCGAAGCCCATGTCGGCACCGAGGCCGAACACCGTGGCGATGATGCCGAAGCCATCCACCGCGTAACCGATCGGGCCGTTGATGCGCTTGCCGATCAGCGGGTACAGCGCCGAACGCAACGCCAGCGGTAGGTTATGCCGGTAGGCGAAGTACGCCAGGGCCATGCCGACAAAGGCGAACACACCCCAACCGTGCAGGCCCCAGTGCAGAAACAGGATCTGCATGGCCTGGCGTGCAGCGTCGGCGTTCATCGCCGCGCCCTGGGGCGGTTGCACCAGGTGCGTCAGCGGCTCGGAGACGCAGAAGAAAAACAGCGTGATGCTGATCCCGGCGGCGAACAGCATGCCGGCCCAGGACAGGTAACTGAATTCGGGCTCGTCGTGGTCGGCACCGAGTTTTATCTTGCCGTAGCCCGATAGCGCGGTGACCACCACGAAGACCAGATACAGGGTCATCGCGAGCATGTAGTACCAGCCGACCGTATTGGCCGCCCAGTTTTGCGCCGCCAGCAGCCAGGCACCGGCCTGTTGCGGGATTGCAATGACGGTGATGCCAAACAGCAGGATGAAACTTGCGGCGAAATAGAACACGGGCGCATTCATGCGCACCAGACCGCTGGGTGGGGTGGTCGGCGCACTCATGAACGATGCACCCCTGGGGTGTGAGATGTGGCTGTGTATAACGGACTCAGCAAAGGTAAGCCTCCTGTTGTGAGCGGGCAGCGAACCACCGATTTAACTTGAACGAACGTTCAAGTTAAACATGGATAGGTGGTTTGGGACTAATCGCAGGGCTGAGTGGTAGGTGATTCCTACACTAGCTCAAGGATTGGTATGACGCTTGGGCGAGGCAAATCGTTCAGCGGTTGCAGACTGAAATACCGCTCACATTTGAACTGCCGTCAACCTGTGGGAGGGGGCTTGCCCCCGATGGCGGTGGGTCAGCCAGCACATGCATTGACGGGTCCACCGCTATCGGGAGCAAGCTCCCTCCCACAGGGTTTGGTGTGATGTTTAAGGGCGTGCGCTACTTTTGGGTGCCGTCGTCATGCTGCAGATTCGCCTGCGTGATGTTCGCCCCCGCTGGCACGCTGCGGGTCAGCCACACGTTGCCGCCAATGGTCGAGCCTTTGCCGATGGTGATCCGCCCGAGGATCGTCGCCCCGGCATAGATCACCACGTCATCCTCGACAATCGGATGCCGCGGATGGCCTTTCTGCAATTGCCCGTCCTCATCCGCCGGGAAGCGTTTGGCCCCCAACGTCACCGCCTGGTAGATGCGCACGCGCTCGCCGATGATCGCGGTTTCGCCAATCACCACTCCCGTGCCGTGGTCGATAAAGAAACTCGGGCCGATCTGCGCGCCGGGGTGTATGTCGATGCCCGTAGCGGAGTGGGCGATTTCTGCGCTGATGCGCGCCAACAACGGCAGGCCGGCGCGGTACAGATGGTGGGCCAGGCGATGGTGAATCACCGCCAGAATGCCCGGATAGCACAGCAGCACTTCATCCACACTGCGCGCAGCCGGGTCGCCGTGGTAGGCGGCCAGCACATCGGTGTCCAGCAGGCTGCGCAGGGACGGCAAGGCCAGGGCGAAATCCTGGATCGCCAACAAGACCACGTTGCAGCTCGACGACAAC
>NZ_JAKNRV010000134.1:0-13111 GCF_023072625.1 Pseudomonas emilianonis | reverse complement strand
GGCTCGGCGCTGATTGGCGCCGATGTCGCGGCACCGCCGCCAGGCACCATCACCACCACACCCGAATCCTGCGGCACGGCACGGGTCGCGGCCTGGGTAGGACGCTTGGTCACGGTCTGGCGGAAACCGCCATTGGCCGAGATCCGATCGCTATTGGAGACGGCCGTGCCCGAGTCCACCACGGGAATGGAGCCGCGCTGAACGCTGGAGCAACCGCCGAGCAAAGCCAGAGCTGTAATAGCTGGAATCCACCACTTGTTCACTTGAAACCCTCTTTGCTTAATTCATCCAGCCCTTGACCCAATCCATCACCGATTCCGCGCTCGCAGGGGCACTGCCGCCGCATGCGGCACCGGGTGGTGGTTCGCTGCCGCGAATATACGGCATCTGCACCGCGCCCGGACAGTTGGCATCGGAGCCCTGGCCGGTGTGCGGATCAATCCAGGCCAGCACGATGTTGTCCGGCTGCGGCATGCTCAGCGGCAGCGGATCGGCCTTGCGCATGAAACTGGTCCAAACCTGCAATGCACCGGTCGCGCCGGTGAACGGCGTCTTGCCGTTGTCATCACGCCCCAGCCAGACCACGGCCAGCACATCCTGACCGAACCCTGCGAACCAGCTGTCACGCGAATCGTTACTGGTGCCGGTCTTACCCGCCAGCGTCAGGTTGGAGGGCAGGACCTTGTACACAGAACTACCGGTGCCTTCGCGCATCACACGCTGCATGGCGTTCTGGATCAGGTAGATGGAGCCCGCATCGAAGCGCTGCTGAATCTGGAACGGATAACGCTTGAGCGGCTCGCCTTCGGCCGTCAGCACGCTGCGAATCCCGCGCATCGGCGTGTTGAAACCACCATTGGCGAGGGTCTGGTACATGGTCGCAACTTCCATCGGCGTCATTGCACCGGCGCCCAGAAGGATTGACGGAAAGGCCGGGAATTCACGGGTGATGCCCAGGCGTGCCAGCGTCTTGAGGACGTTCGGCACACCCACGTCAAGCCCCAGGCGCGAGGTCGAGATGTTGTAGGAGTGCGCCAGCCCCTGGTACAGGAACACCGTACCGTGGGAACGACGATCAAAGTTCTGCGGCGTCCACACCTGGCCATCGGCACCTTTGACCGACAGCGGGTCATCCGACAGCCAGCTCGTCAGGGTGTATTTGCTCGGTTTTTCCAACGCCGTCAGGTACACCGCCGGTTTGACCAGCGAGCCGATCGGCCGCACCGCATCCAGCGCGCGATTGAAGCCGGCGAAACTGGCCTGACGACTGCCGATCATGGCCTGGACTTCACCGGTTTCCGGATTGGTCACCACC
The DNA here is from genome assembly GCF_023072625.1 of Pseudomonas emilianonis. Taxonomy (NCBI): domain Bacteria; kingdom Pseudomonadati; phylum Pseudomonadota; class Gammaproteobacteria; order Pseudomonadales; family Pseudomonadaceae; genus Pseudomonas; species Pseudomonas emilianonis. The sequence continues at coordinate 11,796 of NZ_JAKNRV010000134.1, read as the reverse complement.
ATGGCTGCTTCAACTTCGTCGGAACCCTTACGCCCCGCCAGACGCTTGAAGGTGTCGTTGACCGACGCCTCGGCTTTCATCTGCAGGATCGGGTCGAAACTGGTGAAGATCCGCAGGCCCTCCTCAGTCAAGTCTTCGTCGCGGTAGTCTTCACGCAACTGGCGTTTGACCAGGTCGATAAAGCCTGGGAAGGAGCTGTCCGCCAGCTTGCCGCGAGTGGTCACACCCAGTGGCATTTTCTTCGCAGCGGCAACCTGCTCAGCCGTCGCGACGCCCTGCTGCTCCAACACATCGAGCACCAGATTACGCCGCTCAAGCGCCCGTTCAGGGTTGCGCCGTGGGTTGTAGTAGGACGGGCCCTTGACCATGCCCACCAGCAACGCGACCTGATGCAACTTCAGCTCGGACAGCGGCTGGCCGAAGAAGAACTGGCTGGCCAGACCGAAACCGTGGACCGCGCGCTGGCCGTCCTGGCCGACGAACACCTCGTTGAGGTAAGCCTCAAGGATTTCCTGCTTGCTGTAATGCAACTCCAGCAGCATCGCCATCATGGCTTCGGTGAGTTTACGGGTCAGGCTGCGCTCGTTGGTGAGGTAGAAGTTCTTCACCAACTGCTGGGTCAGCGTACTGCCGCCCTGGGTCATTTTGCCGCCGGAGGTGTTGACCCAAATCGCACGGGCGATGGACTTCGGCGACACGCCCCAGTGGCCGTAGAAATCGCGGTCTTCCACGGCGACCAGGGTTTCCAGCAGGTACGGCGGTACCTGATCGAGCTTGATCAGGATTCGATCTTCCAGATTTTTCGGGTAAATCCCGCCGATCATCAGCGGTTCCAGACGCACCACGGGCAGCTTCGAGCCGTTCAGCGACGACAGCTCGGCCACGTAGTCGCCGGAGAAGCGCACGCGCACCGGCTGGGCTTTTTCCAGGCCTTCATAGAACTGGAAGCCGCGGGTGTTCAGGTCCACGGTATTGCCGCTGACGGCGGCAGCGCCGGGGCCATTGCTCACGGGTTCGCGGCGATAGCCCAAGGCGTCGAGTTCGGTAAGGAAGTCATCCTTGCTCAGCTTCTGGCCGGTGAACAGTTCCAGCGGGCGGGCGTACACCTTGGCCGGAATGGTCCAGCGCTTACCGGAGAATTTTTCCTGGACCACTGCGTCGAGGTACACCGCAAAGCCGGCGAGCACCACAAAGCCCACCAGGCTGAGTTTGAGCGCCCAGCCCAGCCACGGGCGCAGGCCGCGGGAAGGAGGTTTTTTACGGGAACGGGGAGATCGGGTTCGAGTCATGGCGGCGGATTATACGCACTTTATTGATGATCAACATGAGCCGGACAGCGGTTTGCACGGCAGGCGTCAGCAGCCATAATGCCCGCCATGATTTCCCCCAGACTTTGAAGGATCGCCCGTGAGCCAGCCCCTGATCGCAGCCCTGCAGAACCCGGCTTTATACCCCCATCCGGTTGAAGCGTTCCAAGTCATTGAGACCCATATTTCCTGGGTCATACTGACCGGCCCCTACGCATATAAACTGAAGAAGCCGATGAACTTTGGCTTTCTGGACTTCACCAAGCTGGAAGATCGGGGGCATTTCTGCAACGAAGAGCTGCGCCTCAACCAGCGTCTGACCGAAGATTTGTATCTTGAAGTGTTGCCGATCACCGGCACGGCCGAAGCCCCGCAATTGGGCGGCGACGGCCCGGTCATCGAATACGCCCTGAAAATGCGTCAATTCCCGCAAAGCCAGTTGCTCAGCACCTTGCAAGCCAACGGTGAGCTGACCAGCGCGCACATCGACGAGATGGCCAAACAGATCGCGCACTTCCACCTCACCGCACCGAAAGTGCCGCAAGAGCACCTGGCCGGCACCCCGGACGAGGTGATGGCACCGGTACGCCAGAACTTCGATCAGATCCGCCCGTTCCTCAGCGACAAGGCTGACCTGCTGCAACTCGAAGCCCTGCAAGCCTGGGCCGAAAGCAGCTTCGAACGCCTCAAGCCGCTGCTGGCACAGCGCAAGCTCGATGGTTTCACCCGCGAGTGCCACGGCGATATCCACCTGGGCAATGCCACCTTGATTGATGGCCACGTGGTGATCTTCGACTGCATCGAGTTCAACGAACCGTTTCGCTTCACCGACGTGTACGCCGACACCGGCTTCCTGGCCATGGACCTGGAAGACCGCGGCCTCAAATCCCTGGCTCGCCGCTTCATCAGCCAATACCTCGAACTGACCGGCGACTACCAGGGCCTGGAACTGCTGAACTTCTATAAAGCCTACCGCGCGCTGGTACGGGCCAAAGTCTCGCTGTTCAGCATGCCCAGCGAAGCGAGCCCGGTGCAACGCGCCACCACCCTGCGCCAGTACCGCAACTACGCCAACCTGGCGGAAAGCTACAGCACTATCCCTTCGCGCTTCCTGGCGATTACCCACGGCGTTTCGGCTGTGGGCAAAAGCCATGTGGCCATGCGCCTGGTGGAAGCCTTGGGTGCCGTTCGCCTGCGTTCGGACGTGGAGCGCAAGCGCCTGTTTGGTGAGCAACCGGTGGAAAACACGCCACAGGCCGGCATCTATGCTGCCGACGCCAGCGCGAAAACCTACGCACGCCTGAACGAAATCGCTGAGACCGTGCTGCGCGCCGGCTTCCCGGTGGTACTGGATGCGACCTTCTTGAAACGCGCACAACGCGATGCCGCCGCCAAAGTGGCCGAAGCGACGGGCGCGCCCTTCCTGATCCTGGATTGCAACGCGCCGCAGGCCGTTATTGCCAACTGGCTGGCACAACGTCAGGCAGACCAAAACGACCCGTCCGACGCTACACTGACGGTTATTGAAGAACAGCAAGCCCATCGCGAACCTCTGACGGCCGAAGAGCTGCTGCTGAGCAAGCGCGTCGAGACCAATCAAAGCGGAACCCTCGACGCACTGGTTGCGCAAATTCGCCAGCGCCTGCCAGGTCTGTAAGAAAAACTTCTTGGTCGCGTCGTCATCTTAGGCGAGCGGCCAAACAACAGTGGCACTATAATGGCGCCATAAGTCCAACAGGTGTCGCTATCATGAGTCATCCCAAGCTTCTTGATACCCCGCTCTATTCGCTCCTGCACAAAGATGATATTCGCGGCTTCAACCAGGAACGCCCCACAGACGGCGTCATCGACATGCGTGGTGGCGACTTCCGAGGGCTGGATCTGCGCGATCTGAATGCCAGCGGCGTGGATTTCACCGACGCGTATTTCCGTTCTGCCGATTTGCGCGGGCTGGACTTGCGCGAGTGCTCACTGGAAGGCGCGAGCCTGGCCCACGCGCAGATTTCGGGCACCTACTTCCCGCCAGAACTGACGGCCGACGAGATCCTCATGTCGGTCAATTTCGGCACGCGCCTGCGCTACCGCACCAAGTAATACGCTCCCCCCAAGCCCCGGTTACGTGCAACACGGACCGGGGACTTCCTGCCTGCCCGCCATAAAACGCTCGCGCCATTCTTATAAGCATTTGCGTCGTTCCTGAGCAAAGAACTACGCTTTTCCTACTGAGCGCTACACTCCTTTTCAGGCTTGCCTGGTCACGACACCCACCGCACCATTCGGCCGTCGCAAGGAGGCTCGATGAACGATGAGCTGCAACACCTGAGAAACCTTGGCAAGACCTCGGCGCAATGGCTGCACGCGGTGGGCATCCACAGTGCGTCAGACCTGCGTCGCCTGGGGGCGGTCGATGCTTATCGAGCCGTGCGCACTCGCGGCTTCCGTGCATCGAAAGTCTTGCTGTATGCAATCGAAGGGGCGTTGATGGATGTGCATTGGAACGACATTCCTGCCGAACGCAAGGAAGCGCTGAATCGCCAATTAGAGGCTATCTCGGCGCGCCAGAAGAATTAGATCGGCGATCCCTCCCAACGCTTAGTGGCATTGCGGACAAGCACTTGAGAAAAGCGGGAGGGCTTGCGAAAACAAATCTTGACTCTTAAATGAGAATCGTTATGATTATCGCAACTGATCGCGAGATCAGCCGATAACTGAAAGACCATTGGTTCGGACTCTCAGATTATCTCCTCATCAGGCTAATCACGGTTATTTGACCCGGCTCTTGCCGGGTCTTTTTTTGCCTATAAAAAGCCTCAGCGAGCAATGATCAATGGATGCCCGCGCTCAGGATGCGGCTGCACCAGTACATCCAGCCCGAATACCGCTTTAAGCGGCTCAGGTCGCAGAACCTGTGCCGGGGTATCCAGCGCATGGGGCCGGCCCTCGTCCAGCAACAGAATCCGGTCGCAGTAACGCGCCGCCAGGTTCAGGTCATGGAGGATCACCAGCACCGCTGCTCCTCGGTCAGCAAAGGTGCGGATCGCCTGCAAGGTCGTGTGCTGATGCAAAGGGTCAAGCATCGAGGTCGGCTCATCCAGCAGCAACGTCTGCCCCGCCTGCCCGGGCCATAACTGCGCCAGCACCCGCGCCAGGTGAACACGCTGACGCTCGCCGCCCGACAATGCCAGGTAACTGCGACCGCTCAAGTGCGCGACATCCGCAGCCCGCAACGCGGCATCGATAATCTCGTCATCACGCACCCGCCCGGTCTGATGAGGCAAGCGGCCCATGCCGACCACCTCCTCGACACGAAAGGCGAAATCCAGGGTTGAGGCCTGCGGCAACACCGCCAGGCGTTGGGCGCGTTGCGACCCGCTCCAATCCTTCAGCTCATGCTGATCCAGCCACACCGTGCCTTGATCCGGGTGCAGCTCCCCGCACAACGCGCCGAGCAAAGTACTCTTGCCCGCGCCATTCGGGCCCAACACGCCAAGTACCTGGCCAGGCAACAGCTCCAAAGTGACATCCGCCAGTACGGTTTTACGACCGCGACGGATCTTCAGCCCCTCCACTCGCAGCATCAGGCGCGACCTCGTAACAACAGGTAAAGAAAAAATGGCGCGCCAATCAACGCGGTGACAATACCGATCGGCAATTCCGCTGGCGCCAAGGCCAAGACACCCTGCAAGCCCTGGAGATGAACCGGCCCCGACGCCCCGAATTCGACGATTACCATGGGCTGTTGAGCGCCACGGCCCAGTCGCCGGTGCGACTGCTGAGCGAGCAGCGGCAAACGATTACCGAGACGGCGAATAACGGCCTGCCCTCCGGCCATCCACGCCTGCTCGACCGCTTGTGCGGCACACGGCTGAGCGGCCTGCACGCCGACGCGATCCGCAGCCAGGCCGATCATCTGCTCAAACAAGTGCTGCGCCTGGGTCCGGCGCGTCAACTTGGCCAACGCCTGGTGACGGCACTGCGCTGGTACGGCCAGCACCCGGACGAAACCGCCAGCCAGACCAGCCTTGACCTGCTGGTGCTAAGCGCAGTGATCCTCGACCTCGACCCTGCGGCCGGCGAAGAGGGCGCCCCCGTCGCCGGTTTCGACCTGAGCGCCCACGCGGGCAAGCCCCATGGCGAAGTGCGCCAAGCGCTGGAACTGCACTTGGTACGCACCTGCAAGGTCTCCACCCGCGCAGCCCCCCTCGCCGCCCACGTGTTGCTGGCCGGCGCCGCACCGGAGTTTCTGGTGCACGGGCTGCCCGAGACCTTGCGCTTTGGCAGCTCGATCGCCTGGATGAGCTTCAAACAAGGGGTCTTGATGGCGCAGGCCATGGCGCCCGGATCACCGCGTCACCTGACCTACAACGACATGATCGCCCTGGCGTCCCTCCCCACCACGACCGGCCAGCAACAACAGTGGCGCGAATACATCGCCACCCGCACCTTGCTCGACTGGGCCATCGCCGTGGGCGAACTGCCCGAACGCGAAAATGCCCCCTACCTGACGCACGAAATCGACGCGCTGAAGCTGCGCCTCACGCAACGTCTGCACGCACTGAAACAAGCCCTGATCACCTTTGCCGACACACCGCCGACCCGCCGCAGCATCGCCCTGGCCGACCTCAAACAGCTGTTCCCAGGCCAGACACTGCTGGAACAAGCCTGCCTGTGGCGCCCGGTCCCACCCCTCGCCGGCGGCAGCCTGCGCTTTCCTATGCACCATCACGAGCGCCAGAACTACAGCCTGCACAGCCTGGTGGAACGGCACATGGACGGCCAACTGGGCGACAGCCGCTGGCACTCCACCGAACCCCAGCTGAACCTGGCGCAACTGCGTCCATCGTTCGCGCGCCTGGGCAACATCGAGCAGCGCTTCGACACGGCCTTCAGCGCCTATATCGAACGCATGAAGCAGGCCTACAGCACCACGATTGAAGACCTGCTGGCGCAACTGCCGCTGGCCGATCGAATCTACCTGCAACAGGCCGACCTGCAGTTGTTGGTGCTCAAACAAGAACCCGGCAAAGACCTTGCCCTGCTGAGCCCGGAGGAAGAGCTGGCGCGCAGCGCCCGAATGGGCGTGATCCTGCGCGGCACATCCGCCACGGCGGTGAATGAGTACGAGTTGTTCCCGCTGTTGAACCGCGTACACAAGCGCAGTGGCGCGCCGTTGGCGTTCCGTGAAGGCGGCACGTTGATGTCGGTGATCACCGGCGCTCCCCACTCCACCCGCCCGGTCACCCAACTGTTGATCGGCGATGAGTTGCCGCTGGACTGGGACGCCTACGCCAGCGGGCGCCCGCCACGGCCGGGGCTACGCTCCAAGGTGATTGTGCAGACGCTGTGCTCATTCAGCCCGACGCCCGCCAGCTCGCCGACGGCGGCGCTGACCTATGGTTCGGCGCTCAATCGCGCCATTGCCCAAGCCATCGTGCAGCAGCACTTCTTCCTCGAAGTGGATGCCTTGCACGCGCAAGCCCGGGGGACCACGCAGCGCGAGCAGATTCAACAACGCTGGGATCGGTTATGGGCACGCCTCAAAGCCCTCGTGCCGTTCTGGTCCTGCGCCGAAGACATCGGCTCTGGTAACACCCGTCGGGTCATCGAAGGCGGTTATGCCTGCTTTATCGACCTGTTGACGCTGCTGTTTCCCACCCAACGCTTTCTCAAAGCCTCGCTGGCGGTGCTGAAAAAAACCGTGCCGCTGCCCATCAAGCTCCTGCAATTGGGGCAGTTGAGCAGCAGCTTCCTCAATACCCTGCTGAACCCGCTGGATGGCCTTCCGGGCCTGTTCAGGCTGGCTCGCAGCGGGATGCTCCGGCTGAGCAGCGGGGCGCGGAAGATCCTCGACACGGCCATCGCGCAGGTCCAACACCACGCGGCCGACCTGCTCCTGTTGGACTACCCCAGGTTGCTGGCCGGTGCCGATATCGGCAGCGGCACGGTCTTGCGCGACAGCGACCTGCTGCGCATCAACGCGATGCTGCGCAAAAACCACTGGTACCCCTGCCACCCCTTCACGCGCAAACCCTACGGGCCGCCGAGCCACACCTTTCGCCTGGACAGCGCCCTTGGCGTGGCGCCGATGCAGAGCGCCCACGGGCATCCGGTGCTGGTCGCCGAACGGCTGTTCGCCACCCAACCGCTGCTCATTCCACGTTCCGACGCCACCGACCTGCTCGACCACGCCAACCTGTTGCGCCTGGAGCATCGTGCGCCAACCCACCTAGACGACCTGACCTCTGCCGCCTACTTCAAGGTCGCCGAAGGCTTCGACAGCCTGTGCGGCCCTGCACGAAACAAACGCAGCCCAATCCCGCTGATTTGCTTCACCAAAAAACTCGCCGCGTTCAACGCCTCGATCCAGCAACGCCGGGTCCAGGCCATCGAGCACATTCGTTTGATCCCCGCGCCCGCCGTCGGTGCAGACACCCGCAAGCTGGTCCACAACCGCCGGCTGTACGCCGCAACGCCCCAGGGCACCACCTTCGAATTGACCCCGGTGGCCAGCACCACACCGTTGTCGTACAAGCCCCAGGTCACCGGCCGGCTCATTGACAGCGAGCCGCAGTTTGGCCTGCCCAACAATCAATTGGACAACCAACTCAGCCGCGACACTCGTGTGGTCGAACTGGCGGGGCTGACGGAGGGCACGGATGACAGCCGGACCCTGCGCGCCATGGCGATTGATCTGAGCCCCGGCGGGGGCACGCGCATTATCGTGGAGGCCGACGCCGGGGCCTTTTACGAAGCGATCCCCACCGCCCCCGCTCCGGCGCTGCTGTTCAACCGCCTGGACTTCAGCCAGGGCGCAGAGCCCGAACAACTGATCCGCGCCTTCAGCAAATGCAAGCTCGACTATTTGTACGCCGCTGGGTTTGCGCATAACCGCCCGTTGGTCACCCTGCCCACCCTGGAGGTGCTGAGCCAGCAATTGGCCGCGCGCGGCTTCGGTGCCGCAAAACTCCAGCGCCTGATCGAGCAGTCCCGAGGCCTGCGGGTCATCAAGCAGCGCGAGTTGTTGCTCAACGCCAGCGATCAGGGGCAGCGCCTGGGCATGAGTGTGGCCGTCGCCCCCTTGAAGCTCGAGAGCTGGCCACCCTACGCTGCCCAGCCGGGCCAAACCGTCAATCAGTACCTGGCCACCAAGGCCCATGCCAGCACCGTGGAACTGGTCAAAAACACCGGCATCGGCCCGGCCAACGTCGTGGGTACGGGTATCGACGAGCTGGAGCGGCTGTCCATCGCCGAGCCCTTGGTGATGTGGCAGTACAGCCGGGCGGGCCAGCCCAACTACACCGAAGTGATCCTCAAGACCGGTGCGGGCAATTGCGACCAGATGGCCCACGTGGCGTGCGAGCTGATCACATTCAACGGCGGCGCCGCGCGCATCTGGGGCACCAGCCCGCCCGCCCACGCGTTTGTGGTGGTGGGTATACCGCCCGCAACGCTGGGGTCGACGCTGGATTTCGGCGAAGCGGGCTGGAGGGGCCTGTGGATATGCGACCCCTGGGCGGCCATCGTCTGCCCGGCAAGCGACTACATGCGCCAGCTCAACGTCAGAATGCACACCTGGTACCTGGAGGACATTTCGGTATTTTTCAACGACCGTGGCACCTACCGCTGGGGCCAGGCCAATGACCGCGACTGGCTGACCCTGCTGCGCACCGCGCTGAAACGTCCGCAACCGTGAGCTGACACATTTCGTCACCAACGACTACGCTTCAACCAAGTCCGATCAATCTACGTCAATGGATCAATCGACTATGGGCGCTTTATGGCAAACCGATTCGAAGCAGGCTGCGCTGCCAACCGACAGCCCGGATCAACCGCCATTGCCACACCGCGCCCGCACGCGAACAGCGTGGTGGCGCCTGGTGTGGCTGGTGCTGTTGCTCGCGCTACTAGCCCTGGGCTGGGCCGCCAGCGTGGAAATGCGCACCTCGCGCCTGCAAGCACGCTACCTAAGCCCGTTGGCCGCATCGCTCAGTTATCGCCTGGAACCCGGCGCCAGCGATGCCATCGTGTATCCCGGCGACGGCCCGTTCGACCGGCGCCTGGGCTACAGCGCCCTCGGTGAATTCCTACCGCGCCTGCTCAAGCGCAATTACCTGATCCAGGCCCAGACGCGTTTCTCCCCGGCCTTGCTGGGCTATGCCGAGCGCGGGCTGTTCGTGCCCTACGCGGAAAAAGTCCAGGCCGGCCTGAGCATCACCGATTGCCGCGCCGCGCCGCTGTACACCTTCACCTACCCGCAACAGCTCTACACCCGCTTTGCCGCGATCCCGCCGCTGGTGGTGCAGAGCCTGCTGTTCATTGAAGACCGCGACCTGCTCGACCCCAAGCAACCGCTGGCCAACCCGGCGGTCGACTGGCCGCGCTTTGCCAAGGCGGCCTGGTCGCAAGTGGCCAAACTCCTGCATCTACCAGGGCAGACCGCCGGCGGCAGCACCCTGGCCACGCAGCTCGAAAAATATCGCCATTCGCCCGACGGCTTGACCGTGTCCGGCGGCGAAAAAATTCGCCAGATGCTGTCCGCCAGCGTCCGGGCCTACCAGGCCGGGCCAGACACCCTGGGCAGTCGGCAGAATATCGTGCGCGATTATCTCAACAGCGTGCCGCTGTCTGCGGTGCCTGGCCACGGCGAAGTGCATGGCCTGGCCGAGGGGCTGCGGGTGTGGTACGGCGCCGACTTCAATCAGGTCAACCAGGCCTTGAGCGACAGCGCGCAAGACCCGCCTAGCCTGGCCAGACGCGGCCTGGCCCTGCGCCAGGTGTTGTCGCTGATGATTGCCCAGCGCCGCCCCTCGCACTACCTGACCAAAGGCCGCGAAGAGCTGGCGCAATTGACCGACAGCCATATCCGCCTGCTCGCGCAGAACCAGGTGATCCCCGCCACCTTGTCCGCCGCCGCCCTCGCCAGCCCTGTGACCTACCGCGACTGGCAGCAGCAACCGACCCTGCAGCCGGTGGAAACCAACAAGGCCATCAACGTTGCGCGCAGCCGTCTCGCCAGCCTGCTCAACCGCTCGCTGTATGACCTCGACCGTCTCGACCTGTCGGCCACCAGCACCTTGCACTACGCGCTGCAAACCCAGGCCACCGACTACCTCAAGCACCTGGCCGACCCGGCGTTCGCCGCGCAAATGGGCCTGCTCGGCCCGCGCCTGCTGACCCCGCAAAGCACGCCGCAGGTGCGCTACAGCTTCACCCTCTACGAACTGACGCCCGACGGCGCACGCGTGCGGGTGCAGACCGACAACACCGACCAGCCGTTCGATATCAACGAAGGCAGCAAGCTGGAACTGGGCTCCACCGCCAAGCTGCGGGTGCTGACCACCTACCTGCAAATCATCACCGAGCTGCATGAGCGCTACCAGGCGCGCACGCCCGCCGAGCTGAAAAACGTCGAACTGCCCGAACAGGACGTGCTCTCGCGTTGGGCGCTGAATTACCTGACCCAGCACAGCGACCGCGACCTGTCGAAGATGCTCGACGCCGCCCTCGACCGCACCTATTCGGCCAACCCCGGCGAGGCGTTTTTCACCGGCGGCGGCCTGCACCGTTTCCATAACTTTCGCAACGAAGACAACGGCCGCGACCCGACCTTGCGCGATGCCCTGCGCGAGTCGATCAACCTGCCGTTCATTCGCTTGATGCGTGATCTGGTGCGCTACACCACCTATTCGGGCGAAGACAACAGCGCACGGCTGCTCAAGGACGACAACGACCCGCGCCGCCAGGAATACCTGGCCAAATTCGCCGACCACGAAGGCACCGCATTCCTGCTCAAGTTCTGGAAAAAATACCGCCACAAAGACACCCAGGCCCGGCTCGACACCTTCATGGACAGCCTGCACCCCACCGCGATCCGCCTGGCCGCCGTCCACCGCTACCTGCTGCCCCAGGCCAGCCAGGAGAGTTTCAACGGCTTCGTGCGCTCGCACCTGAAGCACCTCAAAACCACCGATAAGCTCACCGACGAGCGCCTCGAACGGCTCTACCAGAGCTACGGCCCCGGCGCTTACAACCTGCCGGACCAGGGCTATATCGCCAAGGTGCATCCGCTGGACCTGTGGTTACTGGGCTACCTGCTCAACCACCCCGAAGCGACCTTCGACGAGATCGTCAAAGCCAGTGAGTTTGAGCGCCAGGAGGTCTATAGCTGGTTGTTCAAGAGCCGCCACCAGAGTGCGCGTGACAGCCGGATTCGCACCATGCTGGAGATCGAAGCGTTCCTCGATATCCACCAGCGCTGGCAGGCCGTCGGCTATCCGTTCGACCACCTGGTGCCGTCGCTGGCCACCGCCATCGGCAGCTCCGGCGACCGCCCCGCCGCCCTCGCGGAACTGATGGGGATCATCCTCAACGACGGCGTGCGCCTGCCCGTGTTGCGTATCGACAGCCTGCAATTTGCCAGCGGCACGCCCTACGAAACCCACGTCGCCAACGACCCGAATCGCGGCAAACGGGTGCTGCCCAGCGAAGT